>DWYM01000077.1 GCA_019118665.1 Candidatus Mediterraneibacter intestinipullorum | reverse complement strand
ACGCGATTGAGGTCGCGTGGAGCAGGGGTAAGCTGGATACACTTGACGAGCTGTTTGGATATACGGTGAGCACAGGCAAAGGGAAGCCGACAAATTCGGAGTTTATTGCCCTTATCGCGGATACGATCCAGCTCGAATACAAGCATGGAAGCTGAGCATGCCGAACAAAGAGGATGGGGATGCTGAACAAAGAAAATCATTTGCATTATAGAGGAAATAAGGTATAATATACAGTAATGAAAAGTATTTCGGCGATTAATGCAGAAAATGGAGGATCGAAAGCTATGAAAAATATTTTATTTGCTTCTTCAGAATGTGTGCCTTTTATCAAGACCGGTGGCCTTGCAGACGTCGTTGGATCACTCCCCAAAGAGTTCAGCAGGGAAAGATATGATGTGCGCGTGGTCATTCCGAACTATACATGCATGAAACAGGAGTGGAAGGAGAAGCTGGAGTATGTGACCCATTTCTATATGGACATTGCCGGACAGAACCAGTATGTGGGTGTGTTGAGGACAGAACTCAACGGCATTACTTTTTACTTTATTGACAATGAGCATTATTTCAGCGGTTTTGCTCCTTATGACGGCGACCCGAAGTGGAATATTGAGAAATTCGCCTTCTTTTCAAAGGCGGTCTTAAGCATTCTTCCGGTGATCGGATTCCGCCCCGACCTTATCCACTGTCATGACTGGCAGACCGGACTGATCCCTGTTTATCTGGATAATTTCAGATACCTTGGGGAATATTACCGCGGGATCAAGACGGTTATGACGATACATAACCTGAAGTTTCAGGGGGTATGGGATACAAAGACTGTAAGAGGGATCACAGGACTGCCGGAATATTATTTCGTTCCTGACAAAATGGAGGCATACAAGGATGCCAACCTGCTGAAAGGCGGCATCGTGTACGCGGATAAAGTGACAACCGTGAGCGACAGCTATGCGGATGAGATCAAGACACCGTTCTATGGAGAGGGGCTGGACGGACTGATGTCAGCCAGATCCAACGACCTGCGCGGTATCGTGAACGGTCTGGATTATGACGACTGGAATCCGGAGACAGACTGGCGGATCGCGAAGAACTTTTCAATCGGGAATTTCAGGAAAAATAAACCGCTCAACAAGACGGCTCTCCAGGAAGAGCTGGGGCTTACAGCAGACCATAAAGTGATGCTGATCGGTATGGTGTCAAGACTGACCGACCAGAAAGGCTTCGATCTGGTGGATTATATAATGGATGAGCTCTGTCAGGATGCGGTACAGATCGTTGTGCTCGGAACAGGAGATGTGAAATACGAGAATATGTTCCGTCATTTTGCCTGGAAGTATTCCGGCAAAGTATCGGCGAATATTTATTATTCAGATGAGCTTTCACACAGGATCTACGCGTCGTGCGACGCATTCCTGATGCCGTCGCTTTTTGAGCCGTGCGGACTGAGCCAGCTCATGAGCCTGCGATACGGCACACTGCCGATCGTGCGTGAGACCGGCGGACTTAAAGACACAGTACAGGCGTACAATGAATATGAAAAGACCGGAACAGGTTTCAGCTTTTGCAATTACAATGCGCATGAAATGCTGAACACCGTCCGTTATGCCGAGAGGATATATTATGATAAGAAGAGAGACTGGAATAAGATCGTGGAGCGCGCCATGAGCCAGGACTTCTCATGGAAGACTTCCGCGAGACAGTATGAAGACCTCTACAAAGAACTCATCGGCGAATAAAGGTACTATACAACAGGAGAAGACAGGAGAATTTAGGCCAGATGAAGATTATCGACAGACTGAATCAAGACGGCATACACATTTCCCTTGAAGTATTTCCGCCCAAGACGGATGAAGGATATGACAAGGTCATTACAGCGGTAGACGCTATGGCAGGATTAAACCCGGCGTTTATCAGCGTTACATATGGGGCCGGAGGCGGCACGAGCAAAAACACAGCGAAGATCGCATCCCATATCAAAGATGATCTGAATGTCCTGAGTCTGGCGCATCTGACCTGCGCTTCGTCCACAAAGGAAGAAGTCCGGAAGGTGATCGGGAAATTAAAGGAACATGGCATAGAGAATATCCTCGCTCTGCGGGGAGATATCCCCCAGGGAATGATGTTCCCTGATGCGGATCGCTTCCACTATGCGTATGAGCTGATAGAAGAGATCAAAAAACACGGTGATTTCTGTATTGGCGCCGCATGTTACCCGGAGGGGCATGTGGAGAACGAGCATAAGGAGGATGATATCCGATATCTGAAACAGAAGGTGGACAGCGGGGTTGATTTTCTGACGACACAGATGTTCTTTGACAATGATATCCATTATAATTTCCTGTATCGGATCAGGGAAGCCGGGATCACTGTGCCTGTACTTCCGGGGATCATGCCTATCACAAGTGCTTCGCAGATGAAGAAGAGCCAGGAGCTTTCAGGAACCGTATTTCCCAGAAGGTTTCTTGCGATCCTGGACCGGTTCGGCAGCTCTCCGGTCGCGATGAAGCAGGCGGGGATCGCGTATGCCACGGATCAGATCATAGACCTGCTCGCAAACGGCGTGAAAAACATTCACATCTATACGATGAACAGACCGGATATAGCGGCGGCGATACTGGGAAACCTGTCTGAGATCATAAAGGCATAGGATGACGATATGGAGAAACGGATAAAAGAGGCTGTCCGGTATCTGGGATATGGGAGAAATGCGGCAGATGAGACGACTTTGGCGATGATAGAGGGTACGTTCGCGGAATTAGAGCGGATCGCGGCGCCGAAGTCGGTCTGCCGTATTTTTGATATGGATCAGACAGAGGACGGCAGGATCATTATAGGGAATATGGAAATCAAAAGCACCAGTCTGACCAGGAATCTGAAAGGATGTGTAAAGGTGCTGCTTTTTGGTGCGACACTGGGAGCCGGGGTAGACCGGTTTATGAAGCGCGCGTCAATCGCGGATATGGCAAAGGCCGTGATCATACAGGCGTGCGCAGCGGCGCTTCTTGAAGAGTACTGCGATGAGGAACAGCTCAGGATCGGCGGTGAGCTGGAAAAACAGGGGCTGTATCTGCGGCCCAGGTTCAGTCCGGGGTACGGAGACTTTGACATCTGTAACCAGGAGCCTCTCGTTCGGATGCTTGACTGCGCGAAAAGCATCGGTCTTACCCTGACTGACAGTTTTATGATGACGCCTGAAAAATCAGTGACTGCTGTTATAGGGGCAAGCCCCATAAAAGAAAGATGTCCGATTGCCGGGTGCGAGGCGTGCGGCAAAAAGGATTGCGAGTACAGAAGATAATGTGCATCGGAAAGGATATGTCTATGCTCAGAAAACGACTTGGAAAAGAACTCTTATATTTTGACGGCGGCATGGGAACCCTGCTCCAGGAGAAGGGTCTCGCTCCAGGTGAACTGCCGGAGTTATGGAACGTGACTCGCCCGGAAGAGATCACAGAGATTCACAGGCAGTACGTCGAGGCGGGCAGTGATATCGTGCTCACGAATACGTTCGGAGCAAATGCGCTTAAGTTCCATGATGAGAACTGCTCTTTAAAAGAGATCGTAGCACAGGCGGTGAGCCATGTGAAAACAGCGATCCGAGACGCGGGAGGCGGGCGGGAGGTCTATACCGCGCTGGACGTTGGCCCTACAGGCAAGCTGTTAAAGCCGATGGGAGACCTGGAGTTTGAGACAGCTTATGAAGCGTTCCGGGAAGTGATGCTCATGGGAGAGGAGGCGGGCGCTGACCTGATCCATATTGAGACCATGAGCGATACCTACGAGCTCAAAGCAGCCGTGCTGGCGGCAAAGGAAAACACATCTCTCCCGGTATTCGCGACTGCTGTCTTTGATGATCGCCATAAGCTTCTGACAGGAGCGGATGTCCCCTCGGTCGTGGCGCTTCTGGAAGGACTCAGAGTGGACGCGCTGGGGATCAACTGTGGTATGGGGCCGGAGCAGATGCTGCCGGTGCTGGAGGAAATCCTGCGGTATTCCTCCGTTCCGGTGATCGTAAAACCAAATGCGGGGCTTCCTCAGCAGAGAGATGGGCGGACCTGTTATGATGTGGAGCCGGAAGAGTTCGCCCGGCTCATGAAACAGATCACGGAGATGGGGGCTTCTGTCATCGGCGGATGCTGCGGGACAACCCCGGAACACATCCTCGTCATGAAAACGCTTTGCCGGGACGCGCGGATCAGACCGCTTACAGAGAAAGAGCATACGATCGTATCGTCATACGGAAAGAGCGTTTTCCTCGGGAACAGTAAAGATATGCAGTATGGCTCCAGGGTCATCGGAGAGCGGATCAACCCGACAGGAAAGAAACGTTTCAAACAGGCGCTCAAGGAACATGACTTGGACTATATTTTAAGGGAGGGCATCACCCAGCAGGACAATGGCGCTCATATCCTGGATGTCAATGTGGGCCTTCCCGATATCGATGAACCCGCGCTGATGAAAGAGGTGGTGCAGGAGCTCCAGAGCGTTGTCAATCTGCCACTTCAGATCGATACTGTCGACACGGAAGCCATGGAGAATGCTCTGCGTGTTTACAATGGAAAAGCGATGGTGAACTCTGTCAGCGGCAAGCAGGAGTCCATGGACCGCGTGTTCCCTCTGTTACGGAAATACGGAGGTGTCGTCGTCGGCCTTACCCTCGATGAAGAAGGGATACCCGCCGATGCGGACGGCAGGATACGCATTGCGGAAAAAATTATCGGAGAGGCGGCAAAGTATGGGATAAAAAAGAAGGATATCGTGATCGACGCGCTTGCGATGACGATCAGTTCTGAGCCGGAAGGGGCAAAAGTAACGCTGGAAACCCTGCGCCGGCTGCGGGATGAGGTTAAGGTAAATACCGTGCTTGGGGTATCCAATATCTCTTTCGGACTGCCCAGCCGTCCGGTCATTAATTCCGCCTTCTATACGATGGCAATGATGAACGGACTGAGTGCGGGAATCATCAATCCGTCCTCAGAGGATATGATGAAAGCATGGTATGCCTATCATGCTCTGATGAACCTGGACGCAAACTGTGAGCGGTATATCAGCAGGTACAGCTCCGTCCCGGCAGGAGCCGGGGGATCGGCTGCAGCGCCTTCGTCCGGAGCGGCGGACATGACACTGGCAGCGGCGATCGAGAAAGGACTGAAAGAGGATGCCCATACGATCACTGTCAGCCTGGCAGGAGCAAAAGAGCCGCTGGATATTATCAATGAGGAACTGATCCCTGCTCTGAATCATGTTGGAGAAGGCTTTGAGAAAGGCACTCTGTTTCTTCCTCAGCTCCTTATGAGCGCTGAAGCGGCAAAGAGCGCGTTTGCCGTTCTGAAGGAGAAGATGGACAAAAGCGGCCTGGTCCAGGAAAAGAAAGGAACGATCGTCATCGCGACAGTAAAAGGCGATATCCATGACATCGGGAAAAATATTGTCAAGGTGCTGCTGGAAAATTACAGCTTCGACGTGATCGATCTGGGAAAGGACGTGCCGCCGCAGAAAATCGTGGACACGGTATTGGAGAACAGCGTCCGTCTTGTGGGTCTGAGCGCCCTTATGACAACTACTGTGGTCAGCATGGAGGAGACCATCCGGCTGCTTCGCGAACAAGCGCCCGGATGCCTCGTCATGGTCGGAGGAGCAGTGCTGAATCAGGAATACGCGGATATGATCGGCGCTGATTTCTATGGCAAGGACGCCATGCAGTCTGTCCACTATGCGCAGACGGTATTCGCTGATGATAAACCGCAGGATCAATAGAGATAAGTATTTAGCGATCCCTTGTATTGTTCTTAAAATAATACAGGGGATCGTTAAAAATATAACTGTGAAATTCGCGCTATATATGGTATGATTATAGGGAGAGAAAGGACATTTATAATATCAGAGGGAGCAGAAAATTATGGAAATGAACATGAGAGGATTAGAGACACCGGTAAGAGCGATCAGGAGGAAGGTATTTACAGAAGTGGCAAAACTGGGCTTCAAGGCAGATGCGAAGACTCTTCTGGATGATATGGAGGCTATTCCCTATGAGATCGTAAACGACGATACCGAGAAATACCGTGAGAGTACATACCGCTCGCGCGCCATCGTAAGAGAACGGCTGCGTCTGGCAATGGGGCTTTCCCTTCGCCCGGAGAATAAGCCTGTCCATCTGACCGCGGGTGTGGAGGCAAGCAATATCTCCGAGAAATATTATGAGCCGCCGCTGATGCAGGTGATCCCATCCGCGTGCGAGAGCTGTGAGGAGAATAAATACGAGGTGAGCAATGTCTGTAAGGGATGTCTGGCTCATCCGTGCCAGCAGGTCTGTCCAAAAGACGCGATCTCCATGGTAAATGACCGTTCCTACATAGACCAGGAAAAATGCATCAAGTGCGGAAAATGTAAATCTGTCTGTCCCTATGACGCCATCGCGAAGAAGGAGCGTCCCTGCCAGAAGGCATGCGGTGTAAACGCGATCGTTTCGGATAAGTACGGACGCGCTTTCATTGACGATGACAAATGCGTGTCCTGCGGAATGTGTATGGTGAGCTGTCCGTTTGGCGCTATCTCGGACAAGTCCCAGATCTTTCAGCTTGCCAGGGCATTGTCAGAGGGGGAGAAGGTGGTCGCTGAGATCGCTCCGGCGTTTGTCGGGCAGTTCGGAGACAATATTACTCCGAGGAATATTAAGGCGGCTCTGAGCGAGCTTGGATTTTCCGAGGTATACGAGGTGGCTCTGGGAGCTGATATCGGCGCCATCGCGGAAGCGCATCACTATGTGGAAAAGGTGGTGACAGGGGAACTTCCCTTCCTGCTTACATCCTGCTGTCCGTCATGGGCGGTGCTGGCGAAGAAATATTTTCCGGACGTGATAGATGAGATCTCCCAGGAACTCACACCAATGGTGGCGACAGCGAGAACGATCAAGAAGGAGCACCCGGATGCGAAAGTCGTATTTATCGGGCCGTGCGCGTCTAAGAAGCTGGAGGCCTCACGGAGATCGGTGAGAAGCGACGTTGATTTCGTTATTACTTTTGAGGAGACACAGGCAATGTTTGACGCGAAAGGCATTGACCTTACAAAGTATGAAGCAGAGTCCTCCTTCCATGACGCGACAGGCGCGGGCCGCGGCTACGGCAGTGCCGGGGGCGTGGCTGAAGCGATCGAGAAGTGTGTCAACGCGTATTATCCGGACGTCCAGGTCAATATCGAACATGCGGAAGGATTGTCGGACTGCAAGAAGATACTGGCTCTGGCGAAGGCCGGCAGACTGAACGGATGTCTTATCGAGGGAATGGGATGCCCCGGCGGATGTGTTGCCGGCGCGGGAACGAATATCCCGGTCGCAAAGGCAAAGAAGAATCTGGCTGCCTTTGTGAAAAATTCCAGCAAGGCGGTTCCGGCAAAGGAGCTGGAGGAGATTGAGCTGAAGTAGAAGAGTACAGCAATATGTTTTAAGGAAGCTGTATGATATCCGGCTATATGGCAGCATGAGGGAGGACGTTCTTTTTGGGGCGTCCGCTTTACAAATATACCCTGCTGTGATATATTATAAAACAGGCTTTTTGGAGCGAAAGAGGAGGATTAAAGCAATGCAGCCATATGGAGTAAACCAGCTTAGAAAAATGTTTCTGGAGTTCTTTGAGAGCAAGGATCATCTTGCCATGAAGAGCTTTTCCCTGGTGCCGCACAATGATAAGAGCCTGCTGCTTATCAATTCGGGCATGGCGCCGTTAAAACCATATTTTACAGGACAGGAGATCCCGCCCAGCAAACGTGTGACTACCTGTCAGAAATGTATCCGTACAGGAGATATCGAGAATGTGGGGAAGACAGCGCGCCACGGTACATTTTTTGAGATGCTCGGAAACTTTTCCTTCGGAGATTATTTCAAGGAAGAGGCGATCCAGTGGACGTGGGAGTTCCTGACAGATGTGGTGGGACTCGATCCGGACCGTCTGTATCCGTCCGTGTATGTAGACGACGACGAGGCGTTTGAGATCTGGAATAAGAAGATGGGCATTCCGGCGGACAGGATCTTTAAATTCGGTAAAGAAGACAACTTCTGGGAGCATGGTTCCGGTCCGTGCGGTCCCTGCTCTGAAGTATATTATGACAGGGGAGAAAAATATGGCTGCGGGAAACCGGACTGTACGGTGGGGTGTGACTGCGACCGGTACATGGAGATCTGGAACGATGTGTTCACTCAGTTCGACAATGACGGAAACGGTCACTACACAGAGCTGGAGCAGAAAAACATCGATACAGGAATGGGACTGGAGCGGCTGGCGTCTGTTGTCCAGGATGTGGATTCTATTTTTGACGTGGACACGATCAAAGCGCTCCGCGACCATGTATGCCGGCTTTCGGGAAAAGAGTATGGAAAAGAGTATAACAATGATGTTTCCATCCGTGTGATCACGGATCATATCCGCTCCGTGACCTTCATGATCTCCGATGGCATTATGCCGTCCAATGAGGGAAGAGGCTATGTGCTGCGCCGTCTTTTGAGACGCGCCTGCCGCCACGGCAGACTGCTGGGCATCCACAAAGGATTCCTCCCGGAGCTGGCGCAGACTGTGATAAAAGGCTCAAAAGACGGATATCCGGAACTGGAGGAAAAGAAAGAGTTTATCCTCAAGGTGATCACAAAAGAAGAAGAGCAGTTTAACAAGACCATCGATCAGGGGCTCGGCATCCTTTCTGATATGATAGCGGACATGGAAGCGAAAGGTGAGAAGACATTAAACGGAGATGACGCGTTCCGTCTGTATGACACTTATGGATTTCCTCTGGATCTGACGAAGGAGATACTGGAAGAAAAGGGAATGGACGCGGACGAGGAAGGCTTTAAAGCGTCCATGGAGGTGCAGAGGACGACCGCGAGAAATGCCCGGGAAGTGGCGAACTACATGGGAGCTGACGTGACGGTATACGAGTCCATCGATCCCAGCGTGACAAGCACATTTGTCGGATATGACAATCTGACATGGGAATCCGGCGTAACGGTGCTCACCACAGAAGAAGAGCTCGCGGAGGCGCTCTCAGAAGGACAGCGGGGCACTGTATTTGTAAACGAAACTCCATTCTACGCGACCAGCGGCGGTCAGGAGGCTGACACCGGATATATCCGCACTGCCGAGGGTGAATTCAGGGTGGAAGACACGGTCAAACTGCTGGGAGGAAAGATCGGCCATGTGGGAGTTATGACAAAAGGCATGATCAAAGCAGGAGACAAGGTGTCTCTTGAAGTGGACGCAAAGAAACGTGCACTTTCCGCGAGAAACCACAGCGCGACCCACCTGCTTCAGAAGGCGCTCCGCACAGTTCTCGGCACTCATGTCGAGCAGGCGGGATCCAGCGTAAATGAAGACAGGCTGCGTTTTGACTTTACGCACTTCTCCGCGGTGACAGCGGATGAACTCAGAAAAGTAGAAGATATCGTGAACGAGCAGATCTCGAACGGTCTTCCGGTCATCGTGAAGAACATGCCGATAGAAGAGGCGAAAAAGACCGGGGCACAGGCATTATTCGGAGAAAAGTACGGTGATATCGTGCGCGTAGTCAATATGAGCGGTTTTTCTATTGAATTCTGCGGCGGTACTCATGTGAAGAATACATCGGAGATCATGGCGTTTAAGATCATTTCCGAGACCGGCGTGGCCGCGGGCGTGCGCAGGATCGAGGCGCTTACTTCTGACGGTCTGATGAGATATTACGCGGACATGGAAGAGAAATTAAAGAGCGCTGCCCATCTGCTGAAAACAACACCGGACAATCTTGGAGACAAGATCAGCCACATGATGGCGGAGAACAAATCCCTCCACAGCGAGATCGAGAGCATGAAGAGCAAAATGGCTCAGGAGGCTGCCGGCGATGTGATGGATCAGGTAAAGGAAGTAAAAGGCGTAAAGCTCCTTGCGGCACAGATTGACGGCGTTGATATGAACGGACTGCGCGACCTGGGAGACCAGCTCAGGGAGAAGCTGGGCGACGGTGTGGTCGTACTCGCTTCCGGAAATGATGGGAAGGTCAGCCTCATGGCAACTGCAACAGACGGAGCAATGAAAAAGGGCGCGCACGCGGGCAACCTGGTAAAAGGCATCGCAGGATGTGTCGGCGGTGGCGGCGGCGGCCGCCCGAACATGGCCCAGGCAGGCGGCAAGGATCCGTCAGGCATTCCGGATGCCCTGAGGAAAGCAGCGGAAGTGCTGGAGGGACAGCTCAGCAACTGACTGCGCGGATGTGCATTTTGAGAAAAAATACCTTATTTTCTCGTGTTTTATAAGTTTTTCTGAGGAAAATAGTTGACGGAACAAAAAAATATGATATAATCTTTGTTAGTGCAATAAAAATACCCGATCAGTCGTATTATGCACAATACAAGGCTGGAGGGGAGGTTAGGTGTGAGACTATGTCAAATGTAATCGTTAAAGAAAACGAGACGTTAGACAGCGCTTTACGCAGATTCAAAAGAAACTGTGCTAAAGCTGGCATTCAGCAGGAAATCCGCAAAAGGGAACACTACGAGAAGCCAAGCGTAAGACGTAAGAAAAAATCTGAAGCTGCTAGAAAACGTAAATATAATTAATAGTATGTGCATTTTAAGCAGGATGCTGGAGACGGCATCCTGCTTTTCGTATGGCAGAGAACGAATTTTATCGAGAGAACCGCTTCCCCTTCCGACAGATTATTCTGCAGCATGACCGGAATGTTTCCTGCAAATTTATCAAAATAAAGCGTTAAAACTGTAAAATAATGAAACTTTTCGTTGACATTCATTCATATTCCTTTTAAAATAAACGCGTAGGCAAAGAATGCCAGTAAGACAGGCGCATCTGGTGTGCTGCTATATTTATTTCAGGAGGTAGATTAAGATGTCATATGTTGATGAAGTGATCGATCTGGTCGTAAAGAAAAACCCGGCAGAGCCGGAATTCCATCAGGCAGTAAAAGAAGTCCTGGAATCTCTTCGTGTCGTGATCGAGGCGAATGAAGAGAAATTCCGCAAAGAAGCTCTTCTTGAGAGACTGACAGAGCCTGAGAGACAGTTTAAGTTCCGCGTTCCGTGGGTGGATGACAATGGACAGGTACATGTAAACACAGGATACCGCGTGCAGTTCAACAGTGCGATCGGACCGTACAAGGGAGGACTTCGTCTTCATCCGTCCGTGAACCTTGGTATCATCAAATTCCTTGGATTTGAGCAGATCTTCAAAAATTCACTGACAGGCCTTCCGATCGGCGGAGGAAAAGGTGGATCTGACTTTGATCCGAAGGGCAAATCGGACAGGGAAGTTATGGCATTCTGCCAGAGCTTTATGACAGAGCTCT
>DWYM01000076.1 GCA_019118665.1 Candidatus Mediterraneibacter intestinipullorum | reverse complement strand
GCATGGAGCTGACTGTTACTAATCGGTCGAGGGCATAACCAAAGCGGGAATAGGCTGATGGATGATGATTCTTTGTATGTAGTTTTGAAGGTATACTTCAACAATTAAATATTCCTCCTTAGCTCAGTCGGTAGAGCATTCGGCTGTTAACCGAAGTGTCGTTGGTTCAAGTCCAACAGGGGGAGCTCACAAAGCCTGTAAATTTAACATTTACAGGCTTTTATTGTTAGGAAAGGCCCTGTTTTCAAAGCTCCGTTTTTCGGAGAGCGAAAAACGGAGCTTTGAAAACGAACAAACCACCGGCTGTGATTCTGCCACTAAGTATACTGTTTTCTATATCAATTAAGATAACGTAGATGAAAAGGGATAAAGAATTACAGAGGATTTCCCGGAGATGAGAAATCCTCTGTAACAGACAAACTTACATAAGTTTGCATTGCTTGCAAGTTAGAAATGTAATACAGTTAGTGCTTTTTAGGTCTTGTATCTTCTGTCCAATTTTCTGGATTGCTATCATCGGGAATTAGTCCGGACAAAATCTGTTCGTAGTGCTGCACTTTTTCATCCATATATGCGGCTGTTGCTTTGGCGTCCTCTACTCGCTTATATGCCTGTTCCCGCTGTCGGAGAATGATTTGATACCTTGCATAAAGTGTTTCTTTGGACTCTGGCAAGCGGCATAATTCACAATATTCTTTAATGTCTTCGATAGAAGCACCGCAACCCTTCAAGCAGGCAATGCCCTGCATCCAGTTGACGGACTCATCATTAAAAATGCGGCGGTTACCTTTATCGCGCTGGCAAGGTAAAAGATTAATGTCGGTATAATATCGGATTGTGTGCTCTGTTGTATTGAACATCTCGGCAAATTGTTTCAATGTGTAAATCATATATTTTCCTGAAATTTTTTTAAAAAGGCATTGACTTCGAGTAACTCGAATTTACTATACTGATCATAGCACAGGAAAGTCACATCCTCAAGTACTGAAATAAAACAAATGGGGGATAGATTATGAACAAGATCACTTTGAACAATGATATTCAAATGCCCCTGCTCGGCTTTGGTACATTTCTAATGGGTGGGGCAGAGTGTGAGGAAAGCGTTTTGACCGCACTCCGTAGCGGTTATCGCATGATTGACACAGCGGAGGCGTATGGAAACGAGGATGCGGTTGGAAATGCGATTGTAGAAAGTGGCATTCCTCGTAAGGAAGTGTTTATCGTCACAAAGGTAAATTTTCGCTCTTATGAGAACACCTGCGAAACAGTGGAAGCGTCACTGCAAAAGCTGAAAACCAGCTATCTCGACCTCGTATTGCTTCACTGGCCGTTTGGTAATTACTATGCTGCATGGAGGGAGTTGGAAAAACTGTATCACGAGGGAAAAATCCGGGCAATTGGCGTGTCTAATTTCGCCCCGGATCGTCTGATTGATTTGATTGAATTTAATAAGGTCACGCCTGCTGTCAACCAAATTGAAACTCATTTACTTTGCCAGCGCCGCACAGAACACAAATGGCTGGAAAAATATCATGTTCGGCACATGGCCTATGCTCCGCTTGGACAGGGGAGGAAAAACGAAATGTTTGAAAATCCTGTTCTGGTTGAAATCGCAAAGGTGCATGGAAAAACCGCTGCTCAGGTTGCGCTGCGATTCCTTATGCAGAGTGGCGTGGTTGTCATTCCGAAATCTGTTCATGCAGATCGCATCAAAGAAAACTTTAATTTGTTTGATTTTGAACTTACTGTGGATGAAATGAATCAGCTTGTAAAAATGGACACAGCGATGCCTATGATTGGGAATCCCGAAGATCCTGCGATGGTAGAGGAGGCTATGAAATGGTAGAAGGACAAAAAACTATGAAAAAAAGTTTTACTGCTGGGTGCTACCGGTACAGCCGGAAGCGCCATTACAAAAAAGCTGCTGGCAGACACAGATTGTCATATTACCAAGAAGTTTGGAACAGTAAGTAAAGATAACCTCTATTACGAGTGGATAACTGGAAATCAAAGCAGCGGAAGTTCCGCAAATGTAGTAGATACACTGATTACAAATGAGTGGGTAAACAAAGGTCGTCCATGGGATAGAGCCTCTTCGCTGAAAATTTTCGAGAGATCTATAAATTATGAAAAGAGCTTGTTTGAAGAAGCGGTGAAACGCCCTTAACTTTTGTTATTATAAAAATGAAATTGATAAAATAAATCTATATTTGTGTTTAGACTGAGAAAGCGAGCCGCCGATTCTGTAAGGTACGGCGGCTTTGCTTTGCCATTTTTCTGAGAAAGTCATTTTTGGATATAAGGTATCGGCAGATGGCTGGCAACCGGGTATCGCGGAAGGATATTACACCGGGAGAAACGTGCTCAAGGCGTATAGCCATGAACAGTTGCTGAAGAAAAAAGGCGTTTATGCGGCTCTGTATTACAGTCAGTTTGCATAATATGGAATATTCCAGATAAGACTCCAGTGTGGTATAATGATTGCACGATGTGCAATCCAGACCGCTTCTGCGGTCTGCCCCGCTGCGCGGGGATTATACCCGTCCCCACGGCTTGGAAAGTAAATGCCGCTTACGGGGCGCTTCCTTTCCTGCGCGCGTGGTATAATGATTGCACGATGTGCAATCCAGACCGCTCCTGCGGTCTGTCCCGCTGCGCGGGGATTGAAAATAGGAGGAACCACATGTCTCTACAGTTTATTTTTGGAAATTCCGGCAGTGGAAAATCTCACCGCCTTTACAAGAGCATCATAGAGGATTCCGTCAGGCATCCGGAGAAAAATTATCTTGTTCTTGTACCGGAGCAGTTTACCATGCAGACGCAGAAGGATCTGTGCCTCATGCATCCCCGCGGCGGGATCATGAATATCGATGTCTTAAGTTTCGGGCGGCTGGCGCACCGGGTATTTGAGGAAGTAGGGCGGGATAACCTGCCGGTGCTGGATGATGAAGGGAAAAATCTGGTGCTTCGGAAGATTGCGGGAAATTTTGAGGAAGAGCTGACTGTGTTAAAGGGAAATCTTAAAAAGCAGGGCTACATCAGCGAAGTGAAATCTGTCATATCAGAATTCACCCAGTACGGTGTGGATACGGAGCGGATCGATGCGTTCATGGAAAGCCTGAACCCGGACAGCTACCTCTACTATAAGCTGAAAGATATCCGCAGGCTTTATGAGGCGTTTGAAAATTATCTGCGTGAAAAATATATCACAAAAGAAGAAATGCTGGATGTGCTCAGCGATGTAGTCCCACTGTCAGAAATCCTGAAGGACAGCGTAGTGGCGATGGATGGCTTCACCGGATTCACCCCGGTTCAGGACCGGCTGCTGGGCGAGCTGCTCAAAGTGTGCGACAGAGTCATGGTCACTGTGGAGATGGATGAGAGGGAAAATCCTTTTGTGTACCGCCATCCGTATCAGCTCTTTGCGCTCAGCAAGCAGATGGTCACATCCCTTGTAAAGATCGCGCGGGAGGCGGGGATTGAAACAGAAGACCCGGTATATCTCTACGAAAAGCCGCCGTACCGCTTCAGGGACAATCCGGCGCTGGCATTTCTGGAGTCAGAGCTGTTCCGGTATTCCGGGCGTCAGTTCCGTTCAGAGCAGTTGTCAGTCCTGCCGTGCATGGAAGGACCGATCTCTCTCCATGAAGCGCGCAATCCGCGCGGCGAGGCACAGTTTGCAGCCGAGACGATCCGGTATCTGGTGCGGGAAAAAGGATACCGCTACCGGGATATAGCGGTGATCGCGTCGGATATGAATGCCTATGCCGACGCATTGGAAAGAGCGTGCGGGATGTTTGACATTCCAATATTCATGGACCATAAAAAAAGTATTCTGCTCAACTCTTTTGTGGAGTATGTGCGCAGCCTGCTTGCAATGGCGGAGCAGAATTTTACATACGAGAGCGTGTTCCGCCATCTCAGGACCGGGCTGTGCGGATTTACAGACGAAGAAATCGACCGGATGGAGAATTACTGTCTGGCGCTGGGCATCAAGGGTTATAAGAAATGGCAGCAGGCATGGGCGAGACGGACCCCGGGGATGGGGGAGGAAGAACTTCAGCGGCTGAACCACCTGAGAGTGCGTCTCGTAGAGAAAACAAGCGGGCTCATGGTGATATTAAAACAGCGAAGAAAGACGGTCAGGGACGTGACCTTTGCCGTGTACGAATATATTGCAGGGGAAAAACTTCAGGAGCAGCTCGCCGCAATGGAGCAGAAATTCCAGCAGACCGGAGAGCTTGCTCTGGCAAAAGAATATGCGCAGGTCTACCGGATCGTGGTGGAACTGTTTGACAAGTTTGTGGAGCTTTTGGGAGATGAGTACATTTCCCTGAAAGAATACTGCGATCTGCTGGATGCCGGTCTTGAGGAGGCAAAGGTGGGCGTGATCCCGCCGAGCCTGGACCAGGTGGTCATAGGTGATGTGGAGCGTACGAGGATAAAGAATATCAAAGCCCTCTTTTTTGTGGGGGCGAATGACGTCCTCCTTCCCGGCAGTACAAGGACAGGCGGGCTGCTTTCCGAGCGGGACAGAGAGCAGTTCAGGCAGGAAGAGATCAGCTTGTCTCCGGGGCCAAAAGAAAAGCTGTACAGCCAGAAATTCTATCTGTATATGAATCTGACAAAACCAGCAGACCGTCTGTTTATCTCCTGGTCTAAAGTGTCCGGCGACGGCAAGACCATGCGCCCTGCATATCTGGTCCAGGACATCCGCCGCCTCTTCCCGGAGCTTCGGCCTGTGGACGAGGAGAAACGTACCCTGGCGGAGCGTGAAGTCACGAGAAAAACCGGGATACTCCAGGTGGCGGAGGGCCTCCGGGAGCGCGCAAGAGGCGTGGACGAAGAATGGAAAGAACTGTATACCTGGTTTTCAGGGGATGAAAAGAGCAGGGAAGACA
>DWYM01000075.1 GCA_019118665.1 Candidatus Mediterraneibacter intestinipullorum | reverse complement strand
CACTCACCTCCCCGTGATTTGTAGTATACCGAGTTCCCTACAAGAAGAATTATAAAGAAAAATAAGCTCAGGAAAAATATTTTCATAACGTTTTGTGCCTGAGCGAAGCGAAAGGAATGGATATAACCATGAATAAACTCAACCGTTTGAATAATATGGACGATATACGGTTGACAAAGGAGTTTGTATTCCTCAACCCTTATAAATTTATTGTATTTTTTGTTTATACAATTCTTGGTCTCATTATCGCTGTGTGTATATTTCTTTCTTTTACAAAGAAACAGGAGACTATTGATGTACAGGGTTCGCTCCAGCGTACAGATAAGGTACAAGACGTACAGATATTTGTAGATGGTGTTGTGGATAATGTTTATATACAGGACGGAGAGTATGTGGAAAAAGGCGAAACTATCCTGTCACTGCAAAGCGACAAACTTGACTTGCAGAAAGAAGAGTTAGAAAAGCATCTGGAGGAAACGAAAAGACAGCAGGAATTGGTAAATCGTATGGAAAGTTGTGTCCTCAATAGAACGAATACATTCCAGTATAATGAAGAAGAGGGACAGTTTTATGCACAGGTAGAACAATACCTCACACAGATCAGGGCATTGGAATCCGGGGTTTCGGATAGTGCAATAAATTCTTTGAGTGAGCAAAAAGCAAGATATCGGGAGTTGCTCAGTGCTATGGAAAATAGTGGAGCTTTATCAGAGACCCATGTGTATGCAGCACAACTGAAAATATATCAAAATCAAGTGGCTAGTTACGACCTTCATATCATGGATATTGAAAAATTAGTGGCTGAAGAAACAGATCCAATCATCAAAGCGCAATATGAGCAGGAGCTGGGCGCATATAAAACAGAAAAACAAAACTATATTGACCAGCAGATACTCTCTGTACAGCAGCAAATTGATACGCTTGATCAGCAGCTTGTTCAGGCAAGAAATACAAACAGCGATGCATGGCAATCGGTACAGGCTGAAATCGATAACTTGCAGGCTACCGCCCTTGTGGAAGTGAAAAATAAATTGCAGCAATTACAGACTTCCATTAAGGAGACTGAAGCCTCGATCGCATCGATTGATGCTGATCTGGGTTATTACGCTGTAAAGGCATTGGAATCAGGTTATATTTATTATAAGCTTGATCTTGCAAAAGATACTGCATTGACTTCTGGGAGTATAGTGGGTATTTTGACATCAGGCGAGACCCAGGCTGATAATTTTCAAGTGACATTAAATGTACCAAGCAGCGGCATCGGCTTCGTGAAAAATGGACAAAACGTAAAATTGACAGTAGACGGATTGGATAGCAGAGATTATGGCTATATCAATGGGGAAGTTCAAAAAATTTATGAGACACCGGTTCAATCAGAAAAATTCACTCTGAAAGATGACATGAGTGTGCAGGCGAATATTGAAACAAAAGAGACAAGCTGGATGACTTATATTTTGCAGAAAATCAATATATTAAAGGATGAAGAAGAATTCGGAGAATAACTTCTAAAAGGGGGGTGAGAAGCGGTGCGTTTGTTTTTATGGATATTAGTCGGAATTACTGTAGTGATTATTCTTGCTATGTTAGCTGTTTTTATTTATTCTCAAAGATTTGGGAGAAAAATATCAAAAGTTAATGATCGGATATTAGAACTATTGGACGAGGGGTTATTTAGAGGCGTTTAAGAAAAATACGCCCTATGAGGAAGTTGAGGATAAGTATTGGGAACTGATAGATTTAATTGATATTTTCAGCCAATATGTCCACTTTATGTCCTTAAGGGAAGAAAGAACATTTGAACGTCAAAATGAATATTTGATGCTGCAATATGTAAAGGTAAACAAGCAGAAAGTGGCTCGTTTTCACTTTCGTGCTTTTCTCATTAAGACTTTGCCTGAAAAATTAAAACCAAAAGAAATGATGCTGGAGTCATTTAAACGAGTGGAGGAACTTCTATAAAGTGATAGAGATATCGCTTATATGGAATTTATTACCCATGACCGCCTTATAAATGAGAATACCGTAAAAAAGTTTATTGAACTTGGCAATTTGAAATTGGACTATGTTTACGATACCGAATATGAGAATGGCTATTTACCATGGATTTACTCAGAATGGATAATGATTCATGGTGGGGATAATCCCAGATCAGAGCAGGTCTATAAACGGATTCGTAAAATAAATCAGCCTATTAATGTTAAGCTTTACAGACAATAAAAAGCTCGGTGTGTTCCATGATATGATATTGTCTCGACAGTTTTGTATTATTATGCAACATTTTTGCGACTTGTATTGTAAGCGGGAGAAGAATGTATTAAAAGCAGAACAACATCTTAGGGAAAGGACATAATGATGTAGAAGAAACTCCGCATTGATGCGGGTTTCCGGTGTTTCGCGGACGCCCAAAAAACAAAATAGCAGAAAGGGGAAAATGAAATGCAAAAATTTAATCAGATGACAGAAGATCAGATGAGCCAGGTTGATGGCGGTATTGGCATCGCTTTAGCAGGACTTATTGTAGGTATCATTGGCTGCATCAGCGGTGTCATAAGTACTGGTCTCAGTATTGCAAACACAGCAACAAAATCAAAGTGATTGACAGACTGAAAAGGAATGTCTCACTAGCTGAAGTGGTAGTTGCTCCCTTCTGAGTCAGACAAGTGAACTAACAAAACTTGTCTCTCAGGAAGGAGTATATTTTATGTCTAAATTTTGTGCAATGTTTGGTGTTGCAAATTTAATTATATATTATCGTATTATTGGATAAAGTGCATAAAAACTACATATAAAAGCTAGTAAAATAGCAGAAAAGTGAAAAACGAACATAAAATTAATTAACGAACATATAAAATGATTGTTAATATTCATAAAAAATGATAGTATTCATATAAATAAAACAAAAAAATCATAAAAGGAGAGATGAAATGAGCAAGATCGACGAGATAACGAGAGAGAGTTGGATCATGAGCACATTTCCGGAATGGGGCACCTGGCTGAACGAAGAGATTGAAATGGAAGAAGTGAAGCCGGGGACCGTCGCTATGTGGTGGCTCGGATGCACCGGAATGTGGTTTAAGACTCCCGGCGGATGCAATATCACAGTTGATCTATGGTGCGGAAATGGCAAACGGACTCATGGGGATGGTACTATGAAACCAGGGCATCAGATGGCGAATATGTGCGGCGCGAGAGCAATGCAGCCAAATCTGAGAGCTGTCCCATTTGTCATTGATCCATTTGCCATTAAGGCAGTGGATGCAGTTCTTGCAACCCACTATCATCAGGATCATATGAGCGCGGAATATGCGGCCCATGTGATCAAGAGTAACATGACGACCACCGATGAAAATGGGCGGGAGATCCCAGTACCCTTTATCGGCCCGAAAAAATCTGTAGAGCTCTGGCAGAAGTGGGGGGTTCCGGCAGAACGGTGCATCGCCGTAAAACCGGGGGATTCTATCAAGATCAAGGACATTGAGATCATTGCCCTCGACTCTTTTGACCGGACCTGTATTGTGACCACAGATTCACAGGGACCTGACCGGGAGGAACTGACAGGAAAATGTCCGACGGATATGGATGAGAAAGCAGTAAATTACCTGTTAAAGACGCCGGGAGGCAATATTTATCACAGCGGCGATTCTCACTATTCTATATACTTTGCGAAACATGGAAAGGACTATGACATTGACGTGGCTTTTGGCTCCTTCGGAGAGAATCCTGTGGGCATGCAGGATAAGATGACATCTGTGGATGTGCTCCGCATGGCCGAGGCTCTCAGGTGTAAAGTCGTGATCCCCATCCATTATGATGTGTGGACAAATTTCATGGCTGACGTCAATGAGATCAAGGTTCTCTATGATATGAAAAAAGACCGTCTTGGGTACCGGTTCCACCCCTTCTTCTGGGAAGTGGGAGGGAAATATGTATATCCCACAGATAAAGACAAACTTGCGTATCATCACAGAAGAGGGTTTGAGGATTGTTTTGAAGCACCTCAGAACATCCCATTCCGCTCGCTTCTATAACTAAGTGGGAGGGAAGACGTTGTTAAGAGAATTTGTGGAAAAGAATCATGTAAGATTCGCGGAAGAGGCCAAAGACTGGAAAGATGCGATCCGCATGAGCTGTGAAACGCTGGAGGCCGACGGCACAGTGGAAGAAAACTATAAAGAGGACATTATAGCCTGTGTGGAAAAATATGGTCCATATATCGTGATCGCTCCCAACATAGCTATGCCTCACGCGCAGGAGGGGGCCCGGGGCGTGCATAAGACAGAGATTGCCTTCATGAAACTGAAAAAGCCCGTCAGCTTTGAGCCGGGCAATCCGGAGATGGAGGCGCAGTTGTTTTTTACACTTGCCTCCTGTAACCCTGACCAGCATTTGGATAATATGAGCAGACTTTCCGAGATGCTCTGCAATGAGCAGCTTGTGGCGGAGCTGGCAGAGGCTGAGACCACATCTGATTTGCTGGAGATCCAGAAAAAATACCTGGATTAGATACAGACAGAAGAAAAGTATCACTATGTACTATGTGAAAGAGAATGAGGTGACAAAATGAATATTTTAGTAACTGCATGGGAATATTTCGCAACTAATATTTTGCAGCAGCCCGCGTTTATGATCGGCCTGATCGTCATGCTTGGATACATACTTTTAAGAAAACCCTGGTATGACATACTGGGCGGTACGTTAAAGGCTATTGTGGGATATCTGATACTGACGGTAGGCTCCGGTGGGCTTACGAATAACTTCCGCCCTGTGCTTGTGGGGCTGGGAGAGCGTTTTAACATGGACGCAATGGTAATCGACCCATACTTTGGACAGAACGCAGTAACCGCCGGTGTGGAGGAAGTGTTCGGAAAAGGGTTTGGAGATGTAATGATTCTTCTCTTTATCGCGTTTATCGTAAATATCCTCCTGGTGCGTTTCTCAAAGATCACAAAAATGCGCGCCCTCTTTACAACAGGGCATGTGCAGGTGCAGCAGAGCGCAACCGCTTACTGGCTCATCATGTTTGCCCTACCCGGACTCCTCACAAACCGTGTTGGAATGCTGGTAGTTATGGCCATTCTTCTTGGCGCATACTGGGCTGTCGGATCAAACCTCACCATCAAGCCGTGTCAGGAAGTGACGGACGGAGCAGGCTTCTGTCTGGCCCATCAGCAGATGTTTGGTGCGGCATTCAACTATTGGCTCGCGGGAAAACTGTTTGGAAATGAAAACAAGAAAAACAAAGGGAAAAAAGTGAAGAGGATCGAAGATATCGAGCTTCCAGGTTTCATGTCTATGTTCAACGATAACATGGTATCAGCTTCTATCCTGATGCTGATCTTCTTCGGAGCCATTCTCTGTGTACTCGGAAGAGATTATCTTATAGATGCAGGCTTCCTGGCAGAAGGGCAGAGTATGGTATTCTATGTGATCCAGACATGTCTGTACTTTGCTGTTTATCTTGCGATCCTGCAGCTTGGCGTAAGAACATTTGTTGCGGAATTATCCGCTTCCTTCCAGGGAATTGCCGATAAGATCCTTCCGGGATCCGTGCCCGGCGTTGACTGTGCGGTCATCTTTGGCTTTGGCGCGTCCAATGCGGTTCCTCTTGGATTTATTGCCGGCTTTATCGGACAGATCCTTGCGATCGCGGTCCTGGTGCTGATGCAGAGTCCGGTACTCGTTATCTGCGGCTTCGTTCCGGTATTCTTTGACAATGCGACCATTGGAGTGTTTGCTAACGAGAAGGGCGGCTTGAAGGCAACTCTGATCCTTCCGTTTATTTCCGGGTTATGCCAGGTATTCGGATCTGCCATAATCGCAGGATGGGTCGGAATGGCGGCATACGGCGGATACCTCGGCATGTGGGACTGGGCAGTTGTATGGCCGGTATTTACCGGAGCGATGAAGTTCTTAAGCTATGCGGGACTTGCCATCGTAGCCGTGGTACTGTTTGCGATCCCGCAGATCCAGTACCGCAAGGATAAAGAAGGATATTTCCTTATGACGGAAGACTACGAAGCATATAAAGAACTGAAGGCTAAACAGGCCCAGGCAAAATAGGTCTGGTACACTGGTACAGAAATAGGATTTCTGAGAAA
Organism: Candidatus Mediterraneibacter intestinipullorum; assembly: GCA_019118665.1. GTDB lineage: Bacteria > Bacillota > Clostridia > Lachnospirales > Lachnospiraceae > Mediterraneibacter > Mediterraneibacter intestinipullorum. The sequence continues at coordinate 32,169 of DWYM01000075.1, read as the reverse complement.
GGAGAAATATTATGGCAGGTCAGAATTTGAAATTTTTAGTATGCTGCGCAAATGGAGCAGGATCCAGTCTCATGGCGCAGATGGCTCTTGAGAAGGTCCTCAAGAAAAATGGCATCACAGCAGGGAAAGTCCATCATTGTCCGCTGTCAGAGGGGAAGAGCAGCGCCGCACAGTACGATGTAGTTGTCTGCGCTCAGAATTTCGCGAATATGTTCGGTGACGCTGAGAAGAAAGGCGTCAAAGTGATCCCTCTTAAAAATGTAATGTCAGCTCCCGAAATAGAGACAAAACTTAAAGAAAATGGTATTATTGACTAATAACGGACTATGAGGTAAGTTTGATGAAGAGAGAACGCGCATATGTTGAGGCGAGAAGAAATCAGATTCTTGAGATCATGAAAGAAAACCCCAAGGTGATGGTGGATGAGCTTGCAGAGAGATTCCAGGTTTCTCTGATCACTGTGAGAAGGGACCTTCAGTATCTGGAGGACTGCAATCTCCTGGTGCGTTTTCACGGCGGGGCGGAGAACGTCCTGTCTCCCGAGGCGGCAGAACAAAATGAGATAAATCTGTACCGCCGTCTGATCGCTCAGTATGCCGCGACCCTGGTAGAAGATGGGGATTCTCTCTTCATCAATACGAGCCGTAATGCGCTCCAGATGCTGGAGTATGTGAAAAAGAAAAATGTGACGGTTATCACAAATAACGGAAAAGCCCTTCGTATGGATTATAACGCGGGGATCAGCATTATCCTTACAGGAGGAGAAATCCGCTATCCGAAAGAAGCGCTGATGGGAGATTTTGCAATACGGAACGTACAGCAGGTATTCCCGAAGAAAGCGTTTATCGGCTGCTCCGGGTTTTCGCCTCTGTCGGGAATGACCACGGAGATAGCGGGAGAAGTGAAGATAAACGAGCTGATGATAGAGAATGCCAAGGCCGTTTATGTACTCGCGGATCACACGAAGATCGGAAAAAACAGCAGCTTTACGAGCTCTCCCATCGAAGGGATCGGACACCTGATAACAGATGAAAAAGCTTCGGAGACGGTCCTTGATGAGATCAGGGGTGCGGGAGTTAAGGTCTATCAGGTTCGGAAAGGAGATTTTCGGGCGTGAAAGCGTATACGATCGGACTGTATGAGAAAGCAATGCCGGGCAATTTAAGCTGGAGCGAAAAAATGCGGGCAGCAAAAAAAGCCGGCTATGATTTTATAGAGATAAGCATTGATGAGACAGACTCCAAACTGGAGCGTCTTGAAATGACAAGATCAGAACGTGAGGAGCTTGTCGGCCTCATGTATGAAACAGGGATCCCCATCCGCACGATGTGCCTGAGCGGACACCGCAGATACCCGATCGGGAGCAGCGATCCGCATACAAGAAGGCGGGGAATGGATATCATGGAGAAAGCGCTGGAGCTGGCAGATGATCTGGGGATCAGGATCATCCAGCTTGCCGGGTACGATGTGTATTATGAGGAGAGCACAGACGACACGAGAGCAAGCTTTCTTGAGAATCTGAAAATTGCCGCAGAAATGGCGGCATCCCGGGGAATCCTCATGGGATTTGAGACAATGGAGACAGAGTTTATGAACACGGTCGGGAAAGCCATGTATTATGTGAACAAGGTGGACTCGGTCTATCTGAACGTATACCCTGATCTGGGAAATATTACAAATGCGGCTGTCGCTTACGGAACTTCCGTGGCGGATGACCTTGAGACCGGACGGGGACGTCTTGTGGCTCTTCATTTAAAAGAAACGGTCCCGGGCAAATTCCGGGAAATCCCATTTGGGACAGGGCATGTGCATTTTGAAGGCGGTATCCGGAAGGCATGGGAGCTGGGGGTACGCCGTTATGTGACAGAATTTTGGTATACCGGGAATCCCGAATGGGAGAGGGATATGTACAGCGCCGTCACGAAAATGAAGGTGATTTTAGATGAACTTGCCTAAGGAGGAACAGGAGCTTGAAGGTGAACAAAAAAGTCATTGGAAATCTGACAAAGTGTTATTCAATCTGCCCGCTTACATACAGGGGCAAAGGGCACATCCTTGTAGCGGCGGAAAAGCAGGATCCGTGCTATCTGTTTGATCTGGAAGGAAACAGAGAAAGTACGGTATGGGAGGGCCCGGGAGGCGTGATGACAATGGTGCAGATACCGGGAGGGGACGGAGTGTTCCTGGTGACTCATAAGTTTTATTCTCCCAACGATTCTAAGGAGGCGAAGATCGTGATCGTCTCCCCGGCGCCGGAGGACCGCTGGGAGGTGCGGACTATTGTGGACCTGCCCCATGTACACCGTTTTGATATTGTGAGCAGGAACGGAGTAAATTATCTGATCGCCTGTGCTCTGAAGTCAGGGCATGAGTATAAGGATGACTGGTCCGTGCCGGGTAAGGTGTATGCGGCAGTCCTTCCTGATGATCTGAGCGGATTTGACGAGGAACATCAGTTGGAGCTTACGGTCGTAAAAGACAATATGCTGAAAAATCACGGATATTATAAAATTGTTGAAGACGGCATTGAGAAATGTATTATTTCCTGTGATGATGGAGTGTATCTCTTTACCCCGCCCGCAGCTTCGGATGGAAACTGGGAGATCGAGAAGCTGGTGGATGAGGCTGCCAGCGATGCCGTCCTTGTAGACTTGGATGGAGACGGAGAGAAAGAACTGATTTCAATTTCGCCATTCCACGGATCAAATCTGTATTTTTACAAAAAAATAAACGGAACATATCAGAAAGTGTACACTTACGATAAGGCGGAGTTTGCCCATGCGATCTATGGGGGCTCTGTTATGGGAAAACCGGCTGTTATCATCGGTCACAGGCAGGGGGAAAGAAATCTGCTGCTTTTTACATATGACAAGGTGAGCGGAAAATATGAGCCGGAGGTCATCGACCGTAACTGCGGGCCGGCAAACGTGTACAAGTATGAGCATGACGGAAAGGAAGTGCTGATCTCAACTAACCGTGAAATTGACGAGATAGCGATGTATACTTTTGAAAAATAACCGGAGGATACAGGGATGTTAGAACAACTTAAAAAAGAAGTTTATGAAGCCAATATGATGCTTCCAAGGTATAACCTTGTTACCTTCACATGGGGAAATGTAAGCGGGATTGACCGGGAGAGCGGGCTGTTTGTCATCAAGCCAAGCGGTGTGGAGTATGAAGAACTGACTCCGGAAGATATGGTTATTGTTGACTTAAACGGCGATAAGGTAGAGGGAAAATACAACCCTTCTTCCGATACTGCGACCCACACTGTTTTATATAACCGTTTTCCCAAGATCGGCGGTGTCGTGCACACACATTCCTCATGGGCGACAAGCTGGGCGCAGGCCGGCCGGGATATCCCATGCTATGGAACGACCCATGCGGACTACATTTACGGAGAAATACCATGCGTCAGGAACCTGACAAAGATAGAGATTGAAGAGGCCTACGAAAAGAATACAGGCATTTTGATCGCGGATGAATTTGAAAGACGGAAAAAAGATTATATTGCCGTGCCTGCAGTGCTCTGCAAAAATCATGGGGTCTTTACATGGGGGAAGGATGCTCATGAGGCGGTACACAATGCGGTTGTCGCGGAAGAGGTCGCAAAAATGGCGGCGCGCTGCGAGATGATCAATCCTGATGTAAATCCTGCCCCCATAGAACTGCAGAACAAACATTATCACAGGAAGCATGGGGTGAACGCCTATTATGGGCAGAAACCGCATTAGGAATGACCAGAATGATAAAAGCAGTATTTTTTGATATTGACGACACTATTTATGACTATACTTCAGCGGACAAAGTCGCCATGGCAGCCCTTAAATCCTACTGCCGGCGGCAATTTGGCCTTTTTGATGATGATTTTGGACAATATATTTCTGCTGCCAGGCATATGGCGGACGCCAGAACGGGTGAGGGGTGTGCTGCCACGCATAACCGTCTCATCCGATTTCAGTGTATGCTGGAAATACTGAAAAAGCCGCTATTTCCCCATGCTTACGAAATGTACCGGATTTACTGGGATACTCTGATCAGCAGCTCAAAACCAGAGCCGGGCATCCGGGAACTGATGAAGGACCTGAGATGCCGGGGCACCTATGTGGGGATCGGCTCCAATATGACTGCGGATGTACAGTACCGGAAACTGGAACATCTGAAACTCGGGGAATTCATTGATGGGATAGTCACCAGCGAGGAGGCCGGAGAAGAGAAACCGGCTAAAAAGCTGTTTCTTCTCTGCGCGCAAAAGGCATCGGCAAGACCCTGTGAATGTGTGTTTGTGGGAGACAGCCTTAAAAATGATATTCAGGGGGCCATGCGCGCCGGGATGAATGCTGTCCTTTATCAAAAGGAAGGCAGGGAGACTGAAGAGACCGCGGGTTGTCCCGTGATTGGAGATTTTGCCGACTATTTTAAGGCGGAACAGTCTGTTTTAGAAAGGAGCGGGTGAAATATGTTTGAAGGAATGACGATACAGATGATCTTTCTCGTGGTGGTCGGGGCCGTGCTTCTCGTAACCGGAACGACTTCATTCCGGCGGGGGCTCAGATTAAAAAAGCCGGGCGTCATAAAAGGGGGCAAAGTGATTCGTTCAAAGCATGTCCAGAAACAGGATGAAGATGGATTTCTGATCCAGAACTATTACGAGCTCCGGGTAGAGTACGGACAGTCGGGCCACAGGAAAGAAGAGACGGTCAAAAGTATTGATGAGTACAGGGAAGGAGACACGATCCAGCTGCTGACAGACATTGACCGGGGGGAAACCCTGCGCGTATACGATGACAGCGTTCCTGTATTCGGACCGTGGGCGCTCATTGGAGCGGGCATCCTTATCATCCTGCTCCCTTTCATCCAGCAGAGATATGGAACGGAGTATATTTCCGCCATTCTGGCGCTTTTGCTCCTTCTGATCGGAGCTTCGCTGATCCTTGCTTACATAAAGGATAAAAGACGTGACACGGAGGAGATACAGGCTGAGATCGAGGGAGTGCTCAAGTGGCAGCCGGAAAGAAAGAAAAAATGGACAACTCCATCGGCGTCTTATTATCCGGTCCTTGGATTTATGACAGATGGACAAAAGAAAAGTATGCGCAGCCGGTATAATTCCAGTGTGGCAGGCAGTTATAAAACCGGAAAGAAGGTCATGGTCTACCGGGATAACGCCACCGGACGCATATTGGAGAGAGGCCCGAGGATCAGCATGCTTGTGGGCGGGATCATTTTGATATTGGCTGCCTGCGCGGGTGTATACAGTACGCTTGTCCTGTTTCTGAGATAACAGGGAGCCATTTCAGGTTTTTTGATAAAATTTCAGGGGAGGGGATGACCCGCATAGGTCACACCCTCCCCTGTTCAGGACTGTCTGTTTTTAATACTCATAAAACGGTCCCCTCTGTATGGACCTGGCGGGAATCGAACCCGCGTCCAAAAACCTATCCCATGTACTTCTACTATCATAGTCAGTTCTTTTACATTCCCTCTGCCGTACGGAAAACTGACATCCTTACGGTTTCAGTAGCTTCATGGTACGCCTGACAGCTCAAAGCTTTGCCGCCATCGTTTCTCACATAGTTGATGCCAGATTCCCGAGGTGTGAGTGCCCCGGGGCTGACATGCGGCAATTAGGCCGCAGCTAATTCGTAATTATCGTTAGCGTTTAATTTTAAGTTTGCGATTTGACGCATCAGCCTGCGGATAGCTTCTCCATCTTCAAGATCCCTGTCGAAACCAGTACAAGCCCGGAATATAGTACAGCAAGATCTGTACGGAAAAATATATGCGGAGTATGTCTGCACGATATTTAATATAGGACGAAATATTAAAAAAGTCAAGGTTTACAAACATTCTTCAAAAATTTAACATTCAAAGTATCTGTATATCTGGATTTTTGCCCCTGGATATGTGATAATACATAATTGAGAGAAAATACTGCCTTCTTCTTTTGGAGGACGGCATAGAAAAGAGGAGTATACATGCCTACAACATACGCACATTATAAATTCGGCAAAGAAGTGATCGGCGCGCTTCCGCGTCCGCTTCAGAGCGCCATTGAGAATAACAGAGGACTTTTTGACATCGGCGTGCATGGTCCGGATATTCTTTTTTATTACCAGCCGGTCAAGAAAAACCCTGTCAGCGGGCAGGGGTACGCGCTTCACGAAAAACTGGCTGAGAAATTTTTCCTGCATGCGGCGGAAATGATAAAGACAGTGGAAAATCCTGCCGCGGCAAGGGCTTACATTTATGGGGTGATCTGCCACTTTGCCCTGGACAGCGAGTGCCATCCATATATAGAAAAGATGATCCACACGAGCAGGATCAGCCATTCTGAGATCGAGATGGAATTTGACCGCCTTCTCCTGAAGGACGATTATATCAATCCGGTCCGGTATCTGGGCATAAAGCACATCCGCCCCACCAGGGAAAACAGTGCGGTCATCGCGCCTTTTTATGAGGATCTGACGCCGGAGCTCGTGGAGAAAGCATTGAAAGGAATGGTGTTTTACCATAAGATGCTGCATGCTCCGGGGATGGTGAAGAGGAAGCTTCTTTTTGGCGGAATGAAGCTGACCGGGCAGTACGATTCCATGCATGGAATGGTCATGAGCCTTGAACCGAATCCGGCTTGCCGGGATTACTGCCAGCTCCTTAAGCGGATGTATTCCGGAGCAGTGCCTCTGGCGGCAGGGCTGATCATCCAGTATCAGAAAGTCCTGTTTGAGAACGCGGAGCTTCCGGAACGGTTCCGCCGGACATTCGGAGCAGGGGACAACTGGGAGAGCCTGAGGCTGTAGCTGTCACAGAGAGGAATGCCACAGCTTTTTACAAACTGCTTATAATGCGTATAAAAAGAAAAAGAGAAACTGCGTATAAAAGGAAAGAGAGAGTGAGAGATGAAATTTAAACTGACATCATTGGAAAAGAAATGGGTGCTTTATGACGTGGGGAACTCGGCATTCACTATGATGGTGGCCACCATCTTTCCCATCTATTTTAATTATATTGCGGGGAATGCTGGAATATCGGATGTGGATTATCTCGCTTACTGGGGATACGCCACCTCCATCTGTACGCTTCTTGTGGCCATCCTTGGTCCCACGCTGGGAGCGATCGCGGATACAAAGAACTTTAAGAAGACCATATTCTGTATTGCCATGGGCGTGGGGGTGTTCGGCTGTCTCCTTCTGGGATTTCTGTCGTCCTGGATCTGGTTTTTGGGCGTGTTTGTGCTGGCGAAGACCGGATATTCCGCGAGCCTTGTATTCTATGATGCCATGCTCACTGACGTGACAGAGCCGGACAGGATGGACACCGTATCTTCTCACGGATATGCGTGGGGCTATATCGGAAGCTGTATCCCATTTATCGCCTGCCTCGGCATCGTGCTCGGAGCCGGCAGTCTCGGGATCGGGATGCAGACATCTATGATACTCGCGTTTATTATCACTGCGCTCTGGTGGCTCTTTTCTTCCGTGCCGCTGCTCCGCTCTTATCAGCAGAAGTATTTTTCGGAGGCGGGAGAGCATGTGGTGAGGAACAGCTTCAAGCGTCTGGGGAAAACTTTTGTCGAGCTGACGCGAGAGAAACATATCTTTGTTTTCCTCATGGCATTCTTCTTTTATATTGACGGTGTGTATACCGTCATTGATATGGCGACAGCTTACGGACAGGCGCTGGGGCTGGACAGCACCGGACTCCTGCTTGCCCTTTTAGTGACACAGATCGTAGCGTTTCCGGCGGTGCTTATCTTCAGCCGTCTCACAAAGAGAGTGCCGCCTGAAAGGATCATCACGATCTGTATTGCTGCGTATTTCTGTATTGCGGTCTACGCGTATTGGCTGGATTCCCAGCTTGATTTCTGGATACTTGCTGTTTTAGTCGGCATGTTCCAGGGCACGATCCAGGCCCTTTCCAGATCCTACTTTGCAAAGATCATTCCGGCAGAGAAGTCGGGGGAATTTTTTGGGATTTATGATATCTGCGGCAAAGGCGCGTCTGTGATCGGTACAGCGCTGGTATCCTTTTTAAGCCAGGTGACCGGAAGGATGAACATCGGAGTGAGCGCGCTCTCCGTTATGTTTCTGGTCGGACTGGTATTGTTCCGGGCAGCGGCGCGGATGAACAGAGAGCCTGGACAACAGCGCTGATGCATGAAAATTGTAACGGCATTATATGCGTACATAGGAGAAACGTGTGAAATTAATCTGAATTATCTTACATTTTATGAATTCCATGCTATAATGAAGACAGGAAATCAGACAGGGCGGATACTGGTATCCGCCTTTTTTTAAACCATTGTCTCTGAATGCAGGGATTTTCGGGTCAGCGGTTCCGTATATCGGGAAACGCAGAGAGCACGGCATGACAGGAGAAGATAGTATGGATGAGTTTGTAAGATTAGAAGATATCACAAAGATTTACAAAATGGGCGAGGTGGAGATCCGGGCGGCGGATCATATCAGCTTTGCCATTGAGAAGGGGGAGTTTGTCGTGATCGTCGGCCCCAGCGGCGCGGGCAAGACGACTGTGCTCAACATCCTGGGCGGCATGGACACTGCCACCGGGGGGACTCTTGTTGTGGACGGACAGGATATAACGGCGTACAATGCCAGACAACTGACAGGCTACCGGCGGGAGGATATCGGATTTGTGTTTCAGTTTTATAATCTGGTGCCCAATCTGACTGCCCTTGAAAATGTGGAGCTGGCCCTTCAGATCTGCAAAGATCCTCTCGATGCGAGAGAGGTGTTGAAGGAAGTGGGGCTGGGAGACCGGCTGGATAATTTTCCGGCACAGTTATCGGGCGGCGAGCAGCAGCGAGTGTCCATTGCAAGGGCGCTCGCAAAGAACCCGAAACTCCTGCTCTGCGATGAGCCGACAGGAGCCCTGGACTACAACACCGGAAAGGCGATCTTAAAGCTCCTTCAGAACATGTGCAGGGAGCGGGGCATGACGGTCATCGTGATCACGCATAACCAGGCGATCGCACCTATGGCGGACCGGCTCATACATATCAAGAACGGACAGGTTTCCCAGATGGAGACGAATGAACATCCTGTATCGATCGACGAGATAGAATGGTAGGGGAGACGGATGAAGAAAAGAGCGTTGAGAAAAGACTTTTATATGGAGATCCGGCGCAGTCTGGGGCGTTTTCTGTCCATTTTTTTTATTGTTGCCATCGGGTGTGCTTTTTTCTCGGGGATCCGGGCGTCCGAACCGGATATGCGTTACTCGGGAGACGAGTATTTTGACAATAAGAATATGATGGATATCCAGATCATCAGCACCATGGGACTTACTGGTGACGATGTCAGCGCCATCGAGGCGGCAGATGGGATCGAATATGCGGAAGGAGGGTATTCCGCGGACGTTCTCTGTGCGGATGGGGCGAATCAGATCGTGGTCCATGTCATGTCCATGCTTCCCACGATGAATCAGGTACAGCTTGAGGCCGGGCGTCTGCCTGAAAAGGAGGACCAGTGCGCGCTGGATGTAGATTATCTGGAGGAAAGCGACCTTGAGATTGGAGATACGGTCACATTTTCCAGTGGGACGGAGGATGATATCACAGATACTCTTGTGACAGATACATTTACGATCACAGGCGCTGTGAGCAGTCCCAACTACATCTCCTTCCAGCGGGGAAGCACAACGATCGGGAACGGAAGTGTGAACGCGTTCGCATATGTGCCCGAAGAGAGTTTTGCGCTGGACATATATACGGAGATCTATGCGAAAGTGGAAGGAGCGGCGGCTCTGACGGCATTTACAGATAAATACGATGACAGAGTTTCCGAAGTCCTTGCTAATGTGGAGGCGATCAAGGGGGAGCGCCAGGACGCCCGGTATGAAGAGGTTACGGATGAGGCTGAGACAGCGGTTGCAGATGCGCAGCGGCAGATCACCGATGCAGAGAAAGAACTGGAAGAAGGAAGGGCGGAAGCAGAGGCAGAACTTGCGGAGGCAAGACAGCAGTTGGAAGCTGCCCGGGCGGAGCTGGACAGCGGGAAGAGCGGGCTGGAGTCTTCAAAAGCACAGATCGAGACGAACCGGAAGCAGCTTATCGACAGCCAGGCAGAGGTGGACCAGGGGACCGCGGACTTAAATGTGAATATCGACAGCCTGAACGCCCGGATCGACCAGCTCAATGCCGCAAAGGATCAGTATAACACGCTGGCTGCCAGCGGACAGACGGATGATGTGACAATGGCGGCTCTTCAGGCGCTGTACGAGCAGATCCAGAGCGGTGAAGCCGCTGTTGCACAGGCTCAGGCACAGATCGATGGGGCGAAAGCGCAGCTCTCGTCCGCACAGGAACAGATCAACAGCGGATGGCAGCAGCTGGAAGCCGGGCAGCAGCAGATCGCGGACGCTGAAGCCGGGATCGCATCCGGAGAGCAGGAGCTTGCAAAAGGCTGGGAAGAGTATTATGAGGGCGAGGCAGAGGCGGAAGCTGAGATCGCGGACGGTGAGCAGAAAATCGCAGATGCCAGGCAGGAGCTTGCCAACGCACAGGAAGAGATTAAAAATCTGGAGAAACCGGAATGGTATGTGTATGACAGAAACAATCTTCCCGACCATACCAGTTATGGGGAAAACGCGGACCGGATGCGCGCGATCGGAGAAGTGTTCCCGGTCATCTTCTTTCTTGTGGCAGCGCTCATCAGTCTGACTACCATGACCCGTATGGTGGAAGAGCAGAGGACGCTGATCGGCACATTTAAGGCGCTCGGATATGAAAAGCATTCCATAGCGGGCAAGTACATAGGCTATGCGCTTCTCGCCACAGTGACCGGGAGTGTGGCGGGCATTCTTTTCGGGGAGAAGGTATTTCCCTATATTATCATCAACGCGTACGGCATCATGTTCCAGCATATGCACGAGCTTTCTATTCCCTATAATATACAACATGGACTGGGAGCAGCGGCGGCAGCCCTGGCGTCCACCCTGATCGCCACGTTCCTCGCCTGTTTCCGGGAACTGAAGGAACCGGCAGCGGAGCTGATGCGCCCGCCGACTCCAAAGCAGGGGCAGAGAGTGCTTCTCGAGCGGGTGCCCTTCATATGGAAACGGCTGAATTTCTCCTGGAAAGCGAGCGTCAGAAATCTGGTGCGCTATAAAAAGCGGCTCTTTATGACGGTCTTCGGCATCGGAGGCTGTATGGCGCTTATGCTGGTGGGATTCGGACTGAAGGATTCCATCTTTGCCATTGTGGATATCCAGTATGGAGAGATCCAGCTCTACGATGGGAATGTCATCCTCAGCGGTGACGCGTCAGAAGAAGAGAAGTCGGAGGTGCTGTCCGAGGTGGAAGCGGATAAGGATGTGGCAGGGGCGGCAGAAGGACTGCTGACACAGATCACTGTGGGAAATGGTGAAGAATGGCACGACATTTACCTGGATGTGCCGAAGGATGTGGACAGTTTCCCGGAATATACTGTGCTCCAGGACCGGGTGACGAACGAAGTCTATCAGCTGGGCGATGAGGGAGCTGTCCTTACAGAGAAGATGGCGAAGGAGCTGGATGTTGAGCCCGGAGATACGATTACGATCCGTGATCAGGACCGGGGGGACATAAGCGTAAAGATCAGCGCTGTATGCGAGAACTATATGGGGCATTATCTGTACATGACGTCAGGGTTTTATGAAGAGTCATACGGAGAAAAGCCGGAATATAATTCCATCGTCTACAAGACGGCTGACAGGAATAATGAAGAGGCAGAGAGGGTCGGTGAGGAAGCGTTGAAATATCACGGCGCGCTCAGCGTAAGCTATACCACTGATCTGAGAGAACAGGTGGATCATATGCTCGGCGCGCTCGACCTGGTCATTGTCGTACTCATCATCTCGGCGGGCATGCTCGCTTTTGTAGTGCTGTACAACCTGAACAATATTTCCATCACAGAGCGAAAGCGGGAACTGGCGACTCTGAAGGTACTGGGGTTCTACAATAACGAAGTTACGATGTATGTATACAGAGAGAACATTGTGCTTACTCTGATGGGATCTGTGTTTGGCGTCCTCCTGGGATGGATCCTCCACCGGTTTATTATCGTGACCGTGGAGATCGAGTCCGTCATGTTCGGCAGAAATATCGATTTGAGCAGCTTTTTGTTCGCTTTCCTTCTCACTGTGGCGTTCTCGTGTATCGTAAATGGAGCGATGTACTTTAAACTGAAAAAGATCGATATGGTAGAGTCATTAAAGAGTGTAGAATAAAACTATGTAAAATATCCGTAAATCGGGGGAATCCCAAAGTCTTGAAATGACTTGGGGGTTCCCCCTCGTTTACAGTGACTTTACAGAAGCTGTTCTGCCAGCATGACCACCACCGGCATGGTGATGATGGAGAATACGGTTGACATGGCGAAGATTTCAGATGAATAAGTATAGTTCTGCCTGTACCGGATCGCCAGCATGGTTCCGGTCGTTGCCGCCGGACATGCTGCGGCAATGACAGTGGTCAGCGAGACGGTCTGGGGCAGATGCATGAGCATGAGCACCGGGATCGTGAGCAGTGGGATCAGGAGCAGCTTGAAGGCTGAGACAACGTACAGCCGCATATTGCGGAGCATCTTCGGAAGATCAGCCTGCGCCACGGAAAAGCCTGCCACCATCATGGCAAGAGGCGTATTCATATCAGCGATGTAGTTTATGGAATCAAGCAGCACGGAAGGTATCCTGAACTGCATGAAGAAAAGGACAGCCGCGGCTGCGGTGGCAATGAACATAGGGGACAGGATGCCTTTTTTTATGTTTTTCAGTGAAAACCTCTTCTCTATGATGCCTACACCGTGGGTCCAGGTAAGCAGGTTGAAGACGACCAGGTATGCTGACAGATAGAATACGCCGGTATCTCCCAGGACGCTGCCGATCAGCGGGATGCCGATGAACCCGCAGTTGGAGTACATGGCATTGAACCGCTCAACGCCGTAATCATCACCGCTCCGGGGACGGATCAGGAAGGTGGTGACCAGGATCCCGATGACATGGGTCATGACAGCGGCTGCAAATGCAAGCATAAGCCCTCTGGCCAGCTCAGGAGAGTATTCCGTCTGAAAGACAGTCAGGATCAGGCAGGGGTTGACGACCATGAGAAGGAGATCAGACATGATCCTGTTCCCCTCCTGATTGACCAGCCGTATTTTATAACAGATGAAAGCGAGCAGCATGATGAAGAACATCTTCACGAGCTGTTCCAAGATCAAAACAAACATAAATAACATTCCTTTCTTCTTTGGTACTACCGATCGATCCCGGTGAGATTATTAAGATTTTAGCAGAATAAAGTGCCCATGTAAAGCGGGCGGCAGCAGCTTTTCGCAGGTTTTTGTCCATGGAGGGGGCAGTTGAATGTAAAGGGAAAGTTAAAACACAGTAAAGAAACAGTAAATAAAATGTTAAATAGTAATTGACACGCGGCGATACGGCGTGTTAGTTTTAAAATAGCGCGTTAATGCGCGGGGAAGTTACATACGAAAAACAACATACTGAAAAATAAGACGATCATGCAAAGGAGAAAGAGTAATGGGGATAACAGACATACTCTCTTTGTTCGGCGGTCTTGCGCTCTTCCTGTATGGAATGCAGATGATGGGCAATGGTCTGGAGGCTGCCGCCGGAAACAAGATGAAATCGATTCTTGAGAAATTGACATCAAACCGCATTGTAGGCGTGCTCGTTGGCGCGGGCATTACGGCAGTTATCCAGTCATCATCCGCTACGACAGTCATGGTTGTGGGATTCGTCAATTCGGGTCTCATGACATTGCAGCAGGCAGTCTGGGTCATCATGGGCGCCAATATCGGCACGACCATCACCGGACAGCTCATCGCCCTTGACATCGGGGTCATTGCCCCGCTGTTTGCCATTATCGGTGTGGGCGCCATGATGTTTGTTAAAAATGAGCGGGTACACCATATCAGCAGTATTTTTGCGGGACTGGGCGTTCTGTTCATGGGTATGGATATGATGAGCGCGGCAATGGAACCTCTCCAGGAATCGGAGGCGTTCGTCAACCTGATGACACAGTTCAGCAACCCATTACTCGGCATTTTAGTAGGGGCAGTTTTCACGGCAGTCATCCAGTCGTCTTCCGCCTCGGTGGGTATTCTCCAGACGCTGGCGGCAACAGGGATGATCCCTTTGTCCAGCGCGGTGTATGTGCTGTTCGGACAGAACATCGGTACCTGCATCACCGCGGTGCTGGCGTCCATCGGCACAAAGGTGAACGCCAGAAGGACCACCATCATCCACCTGATGTTCAACATCATCGGCACGGTCATTTTTACAGTGGTCTGTATGATGACACCGTATGTAGAGCTTATTGAGGCTCTTACTCCGGGAGAGCCGGTGAAGCAGATCGCCAACGCTCACACCATCTTTAACATTGTGACAACATTGCTGCTGCTTCCCTTTGGTACATATATGGCAAAGATTGCCACACGCCTCCTTCCGGACAGCAGGAAGGAGGACGATGAGGATCTGAGGCTGAAATACATACGTCCATTCGAGTCTTCTTATGCCATCGGACACAGCGCGGTTGCCGTATCCCAGGTGCGTGACGAGGTGGGACGTATGCTGGACATGGTGTCAAAAAACATTAATGACGCATTCAGTATCCTGATAAATTATGATGAGAAGTTCCGCCAGAAGATTTCAGAGAGAGAAGAGTATATCGATTTCCTTAATAAAGGAATATCAGAGTACATTGTGAGTCTGATGACCAGTGAGAAATCCATGTCAGATTCTATACAGATCAACGGTTATTATGTGATCATCAGCAATCTGGAACGGATCGGCGACCATGCGGTCAATCTTGCCGGGTATGCTGACGACATGAAAAAATGGGATCAGCAGTTCTCGGACAATGTGTTAGAAGAGCTTGATGAGATGAAGAAACAGTGTCTGAGCGCCCTGGACAATCTCAAGGACGTGAAGCCGGAAAATGTTGACGATGTATTAAGCCGGGCAGTGGTTATGGAGCAGAAGAATGACGATATGCGCGACAAATATTTTAAGAAGCAGCTCCAGCGTCTTAAAAAAGGCAAATGTAAGCCGCAGAGCGGCATCGTATTCTCTGAGGTCCTGACAGATTTTGAAAGAATGGGGGACCATACGCTCAACATTGCGCAGCAGTATAAAGAAATGGCGCAGTAGGTTTTGCAGAAGGCAGTATTTATAGAAGAATCACAAAGAGAAGTATAAATTCCTCTATTTTACAGACAATACATTTATCGACAATAAAAAGGATAAATGTCAAAGTATAAAATGGAGGAATTATTATATGAAAGCGACGGGGATAGTAAGAAGGATCGATGATCTGGGGCGTGTCGTTGTTCCGAAGGAGATCAGGAGGACGCTCCGTATCCGGGAGGGAGATCCGCTGGAGATTTTTACGGACCGGGAGGGAGAGATCATCCTCAAGAAATACTCACCGATCGGTGAGCTGGGAAATCTGGCGAAACTTTACGCGGAGAGCCTTTCACAGACGATGGGCTGCACGGTATGCATCACGGATACGGATCAGGTCGTGGCATCATCGGGCAGCGGGAAAAAAGAACTTCAGGATCAGTTTATCGGACAGGAGCTCGGCGACGCCTTAAAAGACCGCTCCCAGATCCTGGCAAAAAGCGGAGACGTATCCTATATTAAAGTGACCGCGGATATGAAAGATTACTGCGACGAGGTGATCTGCCCGATCATCTGTGAGGGAGATGTGATCGGGTCTGTGGCGCTGCTCAATAAGGATGAAAAGAGGCGCTTCGGGGAAGTGGAGCAGAGGGTAGCGTACAGCGCGGCGGACTTCCTGGGACGTCAGATGGGATAAACACTCATAATCGCGCGCAGACAGGGCGGATTTTTGGAATAATTCCTTCCGGACAAACATATGCTTTACCAGCAGGACAAAGAATGGGATTAAGTTTATGACCGGGAGGAATAAATATGGAGAAAAAAACAGCAGACAGACAGGGCATAGAACAGACAGCGGTCAGTATGCTGAAAGCGCTTTTGTGCGCCTATGTCGTGACAGGGATCATGCTCCTTATCCTGACGATCCTTCTGTATAAGGCAGGGCTGAGCGAAGAGAATGTTAACGCGGGGATTATCCTGACTTATGTGATATCCACATTTGCGGGAGGGTTTGTGATCGGAAAGCTGATGAAAGTAAAAAAATTTCTGTGGGGGCTGCTCGCGGGGGTTCTGTATTTTGTGCTCCTGCTCTTGATCTCCCTGGGGGTGTATCACGCGCTGCAGGCTGAGATCATGAACCTGCTGACCACACTCCTCCTGTGCGCGGGCGGAGGGATGCTGGGAGGGATGGTATCGTGAAAAAAAGGCTTCCAAATCCCCGAAACCTGTGATATAATATTTCGAGCAATATATTGTAGAATATTAGGAGGACAGGACATGAAGCACATTAAGACATTGAATACACAGACATTAAACAATACAGTGAAAAAGGGCGGATGCGGAGAGTGCCAGACATCCTGCCAGTCAGCATGTAAGACATCCTGTACTGTTGGAAATCAGACCTGTGAGAACAGAAAGTAAGGTTTTGCGATCACAATAGAACAAGGGGGAAAGGCAGCGGTTTTTGTGACCGCTGCCTTATGCGTGTCAGATACAGGGGTCCTGAAGGGGAGTAAATAGAAAGAGAGGTACTGTTGTGATACATCTGTATCAGAATAACGGATATAATATTGCCCTCGATGTAAACAGCGGCGCTGTACATGTAGTGGACAAAGCCGCATACGATGTGATCGGGGCGCTGAAAGAACAAAATGAATTTCACACGCCGGAGACACTTAAGAGCCCGGATACAGCTTCTTATCTGAAAAAAGAGCTGGGTCAGAAGTATGTGGAAGAAGATTTAAACGATATCCTGGAAGCGGTCGCAGAGCTGACAGAGCAGGGAAGGCTGTTTACGCGGGATATCTATGAGGATTTTATCGATGAAGTAAAGCAGAGGAAGACCGTGGTGAAGGCGCTGTGCCTGCACATTGCACACGACTGCAACCTTGCCTGTAAGTATTGTTTCGCTGAAGAAGGCGAATATCACGGCCGCCGCGCCCTTATGTCCTACGAGGTGGGGAAAAAGGCGCTGGATTTCCTGATTGCCAATTCCGGGAATCGGAGGAACCTGGAGGTGGATTTCTTCGGCGGGGAACCGCTGATGAACTGGCAGGTGGTAAAGGATCTGGTTGCCTATGGAAGGGAGCAGGAGAAACGCTGTGACAAACGTTTCCGCTTTACCCTTACCACCAACGGCGTGCTGTTAAATGACGAAGTGCAGGAGTTTGTCAACCGGGAGATGGACAACGTGGTCTTAAGCCTTGACGGGCGCAGGGAGGTCAATGACAGGATGCGGCCGTTCCGGAGCGGAAAGGGCAGCTACGACCTGATCGTGCCCAAGTTCCAGAAGCTGGCCGAGAGCCGGGGGCAGCAGAAATATTACATACGAGGGACATTTACAAGGGACAATCTTGACTTTTCCAACGATGTGCTGCACTTTGCGGAGCTGGGATTTAAGCAGATATCCATTGAGCCGGTGGTGAGTGAAGACACCGATTCCTATGCTATCCAAAAAGAAGATCTTCCTCAGATTTTCGCGGAGTATGACAAGCTGGCGAAGATCATGGTGGAAAGGGAGAAGAGCGGAAGAGGTTTTAATTTCTTCCACTTTACCATCGATCTGGAGGGAGGACCGTGCGTGTCCAAACGGCTCTCAGGATGCGGGTCAGGCACAGAGTATCTGGCAGTGACTCCATGGGGAGACTTGTATCCGTGCCATCAGTTTGTGGGACAGGAAGAGTTCCTTCTGGGAAATGTGGATGAAGGGATCACCAGGCCGGATATTCCGGATGATTTCCGGGGATGCAGCGTGTATTCCAAAGAAGGCTGCAAAAAATGTTTCGCAAGGTTTTACTGCAGCGGGGGATGCATGGCCAACTCTTACAAATTCCATCATTCCATCAACGATACTTACGAGGTGAGCTGTGAGATGGAGCGCAAACGTGTAGAATGCGCGATCATGATAAAAGCGGCCCTGGCTGATGAGCAGGAAGAGTCGGAAGAAAAAGAAAGGAATATACAGTCATGAAAAAGAGCAGAGGCATTTTAAGTCTGATCCTTGTGGCGGCTGTCATGGCCCTGATCGGTGTGACATCGATCCGCGGGCTGAACTCATATGGAATGGGGGCGGCGAGGAACATCAACCTCGGCCTTGATCTGGAGGGAGGCGTGAGCATCACCTATCAGGTAAAAGGAGACACCCCCTCCAAGGAAGACATGGATGACACCGTGTACAAGATGCAGCGCCGTGTGGAACAGTACAGCACAGAGGCGCAGGCATATCAGGAGGGCGATAACCGCATCAGCATCGAGATCCCGGGTGTTGAGGATGCCAACACCATCCTTGAGGAACTGGGGCAGCCCGGATCACTGTATTTTATCAAACATTACGACAGTGATGGGAATGAAAATTATACAGCCGGTACAAACGGATATGTGCTGAATAAGACGATCGAGGAGCTCCAGGGGACGGATTCCATCGTTCTGACCGGCTCTGAAGTAGAGACGGCCACAGCCGGATCATTCCAGCAGTCCACCACCGGGGCAACGGAGTATGGCGTGGATCTGACTCTGAATGATGAGGGTACGGCTGCGTTTGCCGCTGCCACGGAAGAGGCATATAACAACAACAGAGACACGATCGCGATCTACTATGACGGAGCGCTGATCAGTGTCCCGCAGGTAAATGCGGTCATTGAGAACGGAAGGGCTCAGATTTCGGGCGAGGACATGACTTATGAGGAGGCGGAGAACATTGCCTCCACCATCCGCATCGGCGGACTGAACCTGGAGCTGGAGGAAATCAGCTCTAAAGTGGTGGGCGCGCAGCTCGGTGAGGAAGCCATCAGCACAAGTCTCATGGCAGGCGCGATCGGCCTTGCGATCGTATGTCTGTTCATGATCTTTGTGTATCTGCTTCCGGGTCTTGCTTCCAGTATTGCCCTGGTATTTTACACCGGGCTGATCCTGGTGCTCTTAAATGCGTTTGACATCACTCTGACCCTGCCGGGTATCGCGGGTATCATCCTCGGCATCGGCATGGCGGTAGATGCGAACGTTATCATCTTCGCGCGTGTGAAGGAAGAACTCTCTTCCGGAGCGTCTGTTCACACTGCGCTGAAAGCCGGGTTCCATAAAGCGATGTCAGCGATCCTGGACGGAAATATCACGACTCTGATCGCGGCGGCAGTGCTCTGGCTCCGCGGAAGCGGTCCGGTGAAAGGGTTTGCCCAGACGCTGGCGCTGGGTATCGTGGTATCCATGTTCACAGCTCTGGTAGTGACGAGGATGATCATCTTCTCTCTCTATGCGCTGGGAATCCGGAATCCGAAAGTGTACGGCCGGGTCAAGGAACCGAGAAAGCCGATCGACTTCCTCGGAAAGAGAAAAGTGTTCTTTATTGTCTCGATCCTTCTGTGTGTCAGCGGATTCGTGGGAATGGGGATCAATCAGGCGCGCGGCGCCGGCGCTATGAATTACAGCCTTGATTTTGCGGGCGGTACTGCGACTACAGTCACATTTGATAAAGAATACACTCTGGATGAGATCGACAGTCAGATGATACCTGAGCTGGAAGACATCACAGGGGATATGAATATCCAGGTCCAGACCGTAAAAGGGACAAATCAGGTCGTCTTCAAGACACAGACGCTGGATCTTGAAGAGCGAGAAGCATTTGAGACATATATGCAGGATGAATTTGGCGTGACAGAAGAGATCACCACGGAGAATATCAGCTCCACGGTAAGCTCTGAGATGAGGAAGGACGCGGTTGTCGCCGTGGCCATCGCTACGATCTGTATGCTGCTCTATATCTGGTTCCGGTTCAAAGACATCCGGTTTGCCACCAGCGCTGTGCTCGCGCTTGTACACGATGTGCTCGTTGTATTTGCCTTCTATGTGATCGCCAGAGTGTCCGTGGGCAACACATTTATCGCGTGTATGCTGACCATTGTCGGATACTCCATCAACGCGACCATCGTCATCTTTGACCGTATCCGCGAGGAGCTGAAGGAAGACGGCAGAGCAGGGGATAATCCGGCAGTGCTTAGAGAGCTTGTAAACCGCTGCATCACGCAGACGCTTACAAGAAGTATCTATACGTCACTGACAACCTTTATCACGATCGCGGTGCTCTATGTGATGGGGGTAAGCTCCATCAAAGAGTTTGCCCTGCCGCTGATGGTAGGTATCGTGTGCGGCGCATATTCATCTGTATGCATCACAGGCGCGCTCTGGTTTACCATGAAGACAAAGGGCGCGAAGCTGGAAGCGTTAAATGCTGAGTCAGACAAGTTAAGCGTGTCTGCGCAGGCAGGAAAGAGCGAGCCGGCTGGCAAGAACGAAACGGCAGGCAAGAGCAGTTCAGCAGATAAGAGCGGACCGGAAGAGCCCGGCCGCGCAAAGGACAGAGCAGAACAGAAGAAGAATAAAGAGACCAAATCTCCGAAAGGCCAGCAGCGCACCGGAAAGAGATATACGAAAAACCGGGCGCAGAAAAGCTGAACAGGACGCAAAAGAGCTGAACAGGACGTAAAAGCCGATATGGACTGCTCACTGAGCTGAGATAGAATAAAAAGCATCTGTACCATTTCCGGTGCAGGTGCTTTTTCAGCAGATACGCGGGATCACGCGGCTTTACTTTTGTCCTGATTAATGGTATACATAAAGGGTATCAGGAGGGAAAAGCATGGAACGCTGGTTTATCACAATGAAAAAAGCGGATTTCAGCGCTGTCGGGGAAAAGTATCATATTTCCCCGATACTGGCGCGCCTGATCCGCAACCGGGATGTCGTGGGGGATGAAGCCGTGGATTTCTATCTGAATGGGACGATCGCGGACCTGCATGACGGCATGCTGATGCGCGACATGGACCGGGCGGTGGAGATCCTGGCGGAAAAGGTGCGGGAAGATAAGCCGATCCGCGTGCTCGGAGACTATGACATCGATGGGGTGAATGCCACCTATATCCTGCAGGAAGGGCTCTCAGGACTGGGAGCAGACGTGGATACGGATATCCCGGACCGCATCAAAGACGGATACGGCCTGAACCGGATGCTGATCGACCGCGCCATTGATGATGGGATCGATACGGTCGTCACCTGTGACAATGGGATCGCGGCATCGGATGAGATCGCATACGCAAAAGAAAATGGCCTGACAGTGATCGTGACGGACCACCACGAAGTCCCATACATAGAGATGGACGGCGAGAGAGAATACCTCCTTCCCCATGCGGACGCTGTGGTCAACCCCCATCGTCCGGACTGCGGGTATCCGTTCAAGGGCCTGTGCGGCGCGGCGGTGGCGTACAAGCTGGTGGAGGCGCTCTATGATGTCATGCAGAGGGACCCGGAGGACGTGGATTACCTCATGGAGAATGTGGCGATCGCCACGGTCGGGGATGTGATGGACTTAAATGGTGAGAACCGCATCTTTGTAAAGCAGGGGCTGGAGATGCTGAAGCGCACGCAGAATCCGGGCCTGAAGGCGCTGATGGAATGTACGGGCATTGACGTGGACCGGTTGAATGCCTATCATATCGGGTTCGTACTGGGGCCCTGCATCAATGCCGGAGGAAGACTGGACACGGCGAAGCGCGCCCTGGAGCTCTTAAATGCCCGCACACGCCGGGAAGCGGTCATGCTGGCGGAGGACTTGAAAGCGCTGAACGACAGCCGGAAGGAAATGACGGAGAGAGGAGTGGCGGAGGCAGTAGATCTGATCGAGACTACTTCCCTGAAGGATGACCGGGTGCTGGTCGTCTATCTGCCGGACTGTCATGAGAGCATCGCGGGGATCATCGCGGGACGGATAAGAGAGCGCTATTATCGCCCCACGTTCATTCTGACAAAGGCGGAGGACGGAGTGAAGGGATCCGGCCGGTCCATTGAAGCCTATGACATGTTTGCCCAGATGTGCAGATGCAGGGCATTGTTTACAAAATTCGGCGGACATAAGCTGGCGGCAGGACTGTCTCTTGAGGAGGACAATATACAGCGGTTCAGAGAGACGGTCAACGCGCTGTGCGACTTGAAGGAAGAGGATCTCCAGATGAAAGTGTCCATTGATATGCGCCTTCCGTTTCCGTATATCACAGAAGAGCTGGTCAGTGAGCTGGAACTTTTGGAGCCCTTTGGAAAAGGAAATCCGAAGCCCCTGTTTGCGGAAAAGGACTTGAGGGTGATCAGTCCGCGCGTTTTCGGCAGGAACCGGAATGTGCTCAAATGCCGCCTGGAGGATCAGCAGGGAAATCAGATGGAAGCCGTGTACTTTGGGGACGTAGAGGCATGCTTAAAGACAATGGAAGAGAAAAGAGTCATGTCTTTTACATATTATCCGTCAGTAAATGAATATATGGGACGGAAAAATCTGCAGCTCACGCTCGTGAATTATCAATAGACCGGAACTTGTAGAAAAATGTTTGAAAAACAGGGAATTAATGCTATACTAATACTATTGCAGGCTTATTTCAGGATGCCCGGACCCACAGCGGCATCCTTTTGATTAGATGAGAGGTTTTGTGTCTGAGATTTTAAGGCAGTGATATGCCGGACACCGGAAGGGGGAACTGATATGGCAGGGACGCCGGAATATGTACAGTTGAATAAGAACCTTGAGATCGTGGACGGTCATGCCGTAAAAGCGCCGGAGGATTATCAGGACCCTGAGCAGCTCTATCAGGCGCTGGTCGACCGTGTGAGGAAATACCATCCCTCCGCGGATATCTCCATGATCGAAAAAGCGTACCGGATCGGGAAGGAGGCTCACAAGGACCAGGCGAGAAAGTCCGGAGAGCCGTATATCATCCATCCGCTCTGGGTGGGCATCATACTGGCTGATCTTGAGATGGACAAAGAGACCATTGTGGCAGGGATGCTCCACGACGCGGTAGAAGATACAGATATGACGCTGGATGACGTCACAAGGGAGTTCGGAGAAGAGGTGGCCCTCCTTGTGGACGGCGTCACGAAGCTGGGGCAGCTCAGTTATTCTCAGGATAAACTGGAGGTCCAGGCAGAAAATCTGAGGAAGATGTTCCTTGCCATGGCAAAGGATATCCGCGTTATTATCATCAAGCTGGCTGACCGGCTTCACAATATGCGCACGCTGGAGTTCATGACTCCGGAAAAGCAGCAGGAGAAGGCAAGGGAGACCATGGATATCTATGCTCCCATCGCCCAGAGGCTCGGTATCTCCAAGATAAAGACAGAACTGGACGACCTGTCGCTCAAATACTGGAAACCGGACGTCTATTACCAGCTTGTGAAAGACTTGAACGCCCGCAAGACAGAGAGGGAGGAGTTTGTCCAGCAGATTGTAGCGGAAGTCTCAAAGCATATGGCAAACGCGCATATCCAGGCAAAGGTTTACGGACGTGTGAAGCATTTCTTCAGCATCTACAAAAAGATGGTGAATCAGAACAAGACGCTGGACGAGGTGTATGATCTGTTCGCGGTGCGGATCATCGTGGATTCTGTTAAAGACTGTTATGCGGCGCTGGGAGTGATCCACGAGATGTACACCCCGATCCCGGGGCGCTTCAAGGACTATATCGCCATGCCGAAGCCAAATATGTACCAGTCGCTCCACACCACGCTGATGGGACCCTCCGGCCAGCCCTTTGAGATCCAGATCCGCACGGAAGAGATGCACAAGACCGCGGAATATGGTATCGCGGCCCACTGGAAATATAAAGAAGGCTCGGACGCGGCGAAGAGCATGGAGTCCCAGGAGGCCAAGCTGAACTGGCTGCGTCAGATCCTGGAGTGGCAGCGTGACATGTCCGACAACCGGGAGTTCTTAAGTCTGTTAAAGGGCGACCTGGACCTGTTTGCGGAGGACGTGTACTGCTTTACGCCAAATGGGGATGTAAAGAACCTTCCAAACGGCTCTACGCCAGTGGATTTTGCCTACGCCATCCACAGTGCGGTGGGCAATAAGATGGTGGGCGCAAGGGTCAACGGCAAGCTGGTCAATATTGACTACAAGATACAGAACGGTGACAGGATCGAGATCCTGACGTCCCAGAACTCCAAAGGACCGAGCCGGGACTGGCTCAATATCGTCAAGAGCACCCAGGCAAAGAACAAGATCAATCAATGGTTTAAGAAGGAATTTAAAGAGGACAATATCATCAAAGGCAAGGAGCTGATCACAGCTTACTGCCGGGGCAAATCCATCAATCTGCAGGATATCCTGAGGCCGAAATACATGCAGATCGTGCAGAAGAAGTACGGATTCCGCGATTGGGACGCGGTGCTGGCTGCGATCGGGCACGGAGGCCTGAAGGAGGGACAGGTGGTGAACCGTCTCTCTGAAGAATATGAGAAAGAGCACAGGAAAGAGATCACGGACGAGACGATCCTTGAGAGGATTTCCGAGGCGAACAGCAGAAAGGTCCACATCGCCAAGTCCAAGAGCGGTATCGTGGTCAAGGGGATCAATGACATGGCGGTCCGCTTCTCCAAGTGCTGTAACCCTGTGCCAGGGGATGAGATCGTTGGTTTTGTCACCCGGGGGAGGGGGATGTCTATCCATCGGACAGACTGCGTGAACATGCTGCATCTTTCCGATGAAGAGCGGGCGAGACTGATCGACGCGGAGTGGGAGGATACTTCGGAGACAGAGGGCGGAGGCCAGTACCTGGCGGAGCTGAAAATGTATGCTTCCGACCGGCAGGGGATGCTCATGGATCTCTCCAGAGTGTTCACTGAGGCAAAGATCGATGTGAAATCCATGAATATCCGCACGAGCAAAAAAGGCACCGCCACCATTGATACAGGATTTATCGTGCACGGCAGGGAGGAACTCAACAGTGTGATAGAGAAGCTGCGGCAGGTGGAAGGCATCATTGATATCGAGAGGACTGCCGGCTGAGTGGCCGGGCAGCTGAGGGGAAGGAGAAGGAGCCGTCATGAGGATAGGAAAATTTGTACTTGGTCCGGTGGGGACAAACTGCTATATCGCGGTCAACGAGGAGAGGAAGCAATGCTTTGTCGTTGATCCCGCGGCGTGTCCTCCCGAATTTATAAGCTATATCAGAGACATGGGGCTGGAAGTAAAAGCAGTGTTCCTGACCCATGGACATTTTGATCATATTATGGGATTGGATGGGTTTTTAAAGGAGTTTTCCGTGCCTGTCTATGCCCATGAGGCGGAGCGGGAGCTGCTGGAGAGCGCGCAGCTCAATTCTTCCGCGTCTATGCAGGGGCAGCCGTATACCTTCTCCGGAGCGGAATATGTGACAGACAGGCAGAGCCTTGAGACCGCCGGATTCGCGGTCCGGGTAATCTACACCCCGGGACACACTGCCGGAGGATGCTGTTATCATATCCCGGCGGAAAATGTTCTGTTCAGCGGAGATACGCTCTTCCACGGTTCCATCGGGCGCACGGATCTGCCCACAGGGAATATGGACCGGCTCGTAAATTCCATCCGGGACAGATTGTTTGTCCTGCCGGATGAGACAAAAGTCTGTCCGGGGCACATGGATGAGACGACAATCGGATATGAGAAGAAATACAATCCTTTTCTGTAGGCATGGACCTGGATCCCTGGCTAAATCCGGGGAGCAGGTTTTGAAAGGAAATAAGACATGATCGGGATCGCATGTAAAAAAAATAAACTGACTTATAATGTATATCATATCACAAAAGCATTTTTCCCAAATGAGGAAATCTCGCAGAGGGTTGATGAAAAGCAAGAATCTCTCGTGGAGCTTAAGCTGCCGGGAGGCTCTTGCTTTTCCCTTGCGCCGGAGGAGATCCGGGGAGAACTGGGGGGACCGGCGGGCAGCCTTCCTGTTACGGACGAGGAGATGGCACAGGCAGAGAAGCGCGCGGTCACCCGCAGAGTCTACCGGTTCCTGTGTGAAAAGTCCGGCAGGGAGCTTGCCTGGGGAACTCTCACCGGAGTCCGCCCTACAAAGCTGGCAATGCAGATGTTAGAGGATGGAAAGAACCGGGAGGAAATTACAAAATTTCTTAAGAAAGAATATTTTGTCACATCTGCAAAGGCAGAGCTTGGATATGAAATCGCCTGCCGGGAAAAGGAACTTCTCGGGAGGCTTGACTGCAGAGGCGGATTCAGCCTGTATGTGGGCATTCCCTTCTGTCCCAGTGTGTGTTCTTACTGCTCGTTCAGCTCCTCTCCCATTGAAGTGTGGAGAGACAGGGTGAACACCTATCTGGACGCCCTGATAAAAGAAATCCAGGCTATCGGGAGGATGACCCGGGGACGCTATCCGGACACTGTGTACATTGGCGGGGGTACCCCTACCACACTGGAGCCGGACCAGCTTCGGCGGCTGCTCACGGAGATCGCGGAGAACTTTGATCTGCGCCACTCGGCGGAGTTCACCGTGGAGGCGGGACGTCCGGACAGTATTACAGAAGAAAAACTCTCTGTTCTGAGAGAGTTCCCTGTGACACGGATTTCCATAAACCCTCAGACCATGCAGCAGAAGACGCTGGATCTGGTAGGGCGGAAGCACACCGTTGAGGAGATCCGTGAGGCGTACGCAATGGCGCGGCGGCTTGGATTTGACAATATCAATATGGACCTGATCGCGGGCCTCCCCGGAGAAAACGCGGGGGACATGGCGGATACGCTTTCCCAGATCGAAGCCATGGGTCCGGACAGCCTGACTGTCCATTCCCTTGCCATCAAGCGGGCGGCGAAGTTCGGGCAGGAGGGCAGGACCATGGATCTGCATTCCGAGATCTCTCAGATGGTGGACGCCGCGGCGAAGAGCGCGGAGAGGATGGGACTGAAGCCCTATTACCTGTACCGGCAGAAAAATATTGCCGGGAATTTTGAAAATGTAGGATATGCGAAGCTTGACAAAGCGGGAATATACAATATACTGATTATGGAAGAAAAGCAGACGATCCTTGCCGCGGGCGCGGGCGCGTCCACGAAGATGCTGCTTGACACGCCCATCAGGACGGAGGGTGGAAAGAAGATCGATATCGTCCATGTTGAAAATGTGAAAAATATCACAGAGTACATTGACCGGATCGATGAAATGATAGAACGAAAGGAAGAATGGCTATGGCGCTGAAGAAGAAGCCGGTGACCGGCATGAAAGACATCATGCCCGCTGAGATGGAGATCAGGGATTATGTGATCGGGCTGATCAAAGATACCTACAGGACGTTCGGGTTTTCCTCCATGGAGACCCCCTGCGTGGAGCATATCGAGAACCTGTGCAGTAAGCAGGGTGGAGACAATGAGAAGCTCATATTCAAGATATTGAAGCGCGGGGAAAAGTTAAAGCTGGACGAGGCGGAGGAAGAGTCAGATCTTGTGGACGGCGGACTGCGCTATGATCTTACGGTCCCTCTTTCCAGATATTACGCGAACCATGCAAATGAGCTCCCTTCTCCTTTCAAAGCGCTCCAGATGGGAAATGTGTGGAGAGCGGACCGTCCCCAGAGAGGGCGTTACCGTCAGTTCATGCAGTGTGACATCGATATCCTGGGAGAGCCGTCCAATCTGGCGGAGATCGAGCTGATCCTGGCAACGACCACCCTTCTCGGGAAGCTGGATTTTAAGAACTTTACCATCCGTATCAATGACCGCCGTTTCTTAAAGGCGATGGCAGCGTACAGCGGATTTGGGGAAACGGATTATGACAGCGTGTTCATCACTCTGGACAAGATGGACAAGATCGGTCTGGACGGCGTGGCGGCTGAGTTAAAGGAGAACGGCTATGAGGAAAGCTCGGTGGAAAAATATCTTGCGCTCTTTCAAGAGATTACGAACGATGTGGAGGGTGTCCGCAGGTGTAAAGAGAAACTGGAGGGGTATCTCGCGCCTGAGGCGGCGGATTCGCTGGAAATGATCATCACCAGCGTGGAGAGCCAGAAGGAAGCGGAATTTCAGATGAGCTTTGACCCGACGCTCGTGCGGGGCATGTCTTATTATACAGGCACGATCTTTGAAATCTCCATGGATGAGTTTGGCGGAAGCATCGGCGGCGGCGGGCGCTATGATGAGATGATCGGCAGGTTTACCGGGCAGGACACGCCGGCAGTGGGATTCTCTGTCGGTTTCGAGCGTATCGTTATGCTCCTTCTTGAACGCGGGTACCAGGTGCCCGCCAGCAGGAAGAAAAAAGCCTATCTTTTGGAGAAGAAGCTGCCCCGGGAGAAACTTCTCCAGGTACTGGAGCAGGCTCGCGAAGACCGGGAAAACGGCTATCAGGTAATGCTTGCCAATATGAAGAAGAACAAGAAGTTCCAGAAGGAACAGCTTGCGGAACAGGGATATACAGAGATTACGGAGGTGTACAATGGCTGAGTCAATGAAAGGGCTTAAGAGAACTCACCGCTGCGGCGAGCTCTCCGCGGCAAATGTCGGTGAGAAAGTGACCATCATGGGATGGGTGCAGAAGAACAGAAATAAGGGCGGTCTTGTGTTCACAGATGTGCGTGACCGTTCCGGCATCGTCCAGGTGGTATGCGAGGAAGGGAAGACAGACGCGGCGCTTCTTGAGAAGGCGGCATCCCTGCGCTCCGAGTATGCGGTTGCCATCGTGGGAGAAGTGGCGAGACGTTCAGGCGCGGTGAATGACAAGCTCGCGACAGGGGAAATCGAGGTCGTCCCCAGTGAGCTGCGTATCCTCTCCGAGTCGCTGACTCCGCCCTTTCCCATTGAGGAAAATTCAAAGACAAAAGAGGAAGTGCGCCTGAAATACCGTTATCTTGACCTGAGAAGGCCTGATCTACAGCGCAACCTGATGATGAAGAGCCAGGTCATGACGCTGACACGTCAGTTCTTTGCGGAGGAAGGATTCCTGGAGGTGGAGACCCCGGTGCTCGGCAAGACCACTCCGGAGGGAGCGAGAGACTATCTCGTGCCCAGCCGTGTGCATCCGGGATGCTTCTATGGGCTGCCCCAGTCTCCGCAGCTTTACAAACAGCTTCTGATGTGCTCCGGGTTTGACCGCTATATCCAGATCGCCAGATGTTTCCGCGATGAGGACTTAAGAGCAGACCGCCAGCCTGAGTTCACACAGATCGATATGGAGCTGTCTTTTGTGGACGTGGACGATGTGATCGATGTGAATGAGAGCTACCTGGCAAAGCTCTTTAAAGAAGTGCTGGATGTGGATGTACAGCTCCCGATCCAGCGGATGACATGGCAGGAAGCCATGGACCGCTTTGGTTCCGACAAGCCGGATCTGCGCTATGGCATGGAACTGACTGACGTCACAGAAGTGGTAAAGGGCTGCGGCTTCGGCGTGTTCACAGGCGCCATCGAGAACGGCGGGACCGTGCGCGGCATCAATGCGAAAGGGCAGGGCGCGATGCCGAGAAAGAAGATCGACAAGCTGACTGCGTTTGTAAAAGACTACGGCGCGAAAGGGCTTGCCTATATTGCTCTCCAGGAGGATGGCAGCGTGAAGTCATCCTTTGCCAAGTTCATGAGCGAGGAAGAGATGTCCGCTCTGATAAGCGCCATGGGCGGCAAGGCCGGGGACCTGCTTCTCTTCGCGGCTGACAGGAATAAAGTCGTGTGGGATTCTCTCGGAGCGCTCCGCGTGGAGCTGGCAAAAGAGCTGGAGCTCGTAGATAAAGATGAGTTCCGTTTTGTGTGGATCACAGAGTTCCCTCTTCTTGAGTGGAGCGAGGAGCAGGAACGGTATGTGGCAATGCACCATCCGTTCACAATGCCCATGGAGGAAGACCTGCCGCTCATCGACAGCGAGCCGGGCAAAGTGCGGGCGAAGGCGTACGATATCGTGCTCAACGGAAATGAGATTGGCGGAGGAAGCGTCAGGATCCATCAGAACGATATCCAGGAGAAGATGTTCGAGGTGCTTGGATTTACGAAGGAGCAGGCGTACAGCCAGTTTGGGTTCCTCCTGGATGCGTTCAAGTACGGAGTCCCGCCTCACGCGGGGCTTGCCTACGGACTGGACCGTCTTGTCATGCTCATGGCAAAACAGGACAGCATCCGCGATGTGATCGCATTCCCGAAGATCAAGGATGCTTCCTGCCTGATGACAGAGGCGCCCACATCAGCCGATCAGAAGCAGTTGGATGAGCTGGGGCTGGAAGTCAAGGCGGATACAGAAGAGTAGAAGATAACAAGAAGTATAGAAGATAATAAGAGGCATAGACGATAAACGCAGAACAGGGCTGCCGCACTAAAGATTGATCATAGTGCGGCAGCCCTGCTGTGTCAGATAAGATCCCCGAATCCTCTCCGATGGACAGGATGCCGGAAATTATTCATCCCAGCCATCACGGAATCTGATATTCACAGAGATATTCCTCACGATATCTCCTTCCTCCACTTCGATATCTTCAATATCGGATACATAGGGGAGCACAGGATCTTCTTCCTCAAGCTCCACTGTGATCCAGTTCCGACACGCTTCATTGGCGTTGTCAATGGCGTCGTCCAGTGTGTCTCCGGACGCCTCGCAGCATTCAAGGTCCGGAAAGAAGGCATGATAGCCGCCTTCGTCCTTTTTGCGGAATACCGCAGGGTATATGAATTTCATATTTTGATTCTCCTTTGTATTAAGATAGATTTATCGTGAAAATTGCTTTCCGGCTGCTGCCGGCGCTGTGGTCAGTATAGTATAAACCGCGCAAAATGGCAAGGCGGTATTCCCAATCTGTATGCCTGACCCTTACCGGTATCTGTAATTCCACTCGTCCTCCGTAAGCCTTGGGGTGAACCATGTGCCGCTGACTCCCTCTGTGGTCCCTGTCACATGATTGGAGACATACTGAAAACTGCCGTCTGGAAGAGGACGGACAACAAGCCTGCTGACGACTGCCTGATCGGTGAGCTTCGTGGTCTGGACCGCCTGTACGGTCAGCTCCAGGGTGCCGTCCGCCCGGGTCTCGCACGCAGTGACCTCGGGATAGGGCGAATAGGGGTACTCTGCGTCCTCCAGCCCTCTCGGCCGGTACTGGTAAGACTCGCTCTCAGGATAGTATACGGTGCGTGATCTTATGGTATCCGTACTGATATTCAGATAGGACTGGAGCACACTGTCAAATTCCGATGCCGGAATCTCGTACTCAGCCCCGGTGTAAGCGTAAGGATAGGGAGCCTCCGTGCCGTATTTCATACGGTACATGACGTCATACAGGTCATAGAAATTCAGAGAGCCGAAGCCGTCAGACTCGCTCCAGTCTGAGATCAGTACATTGTTCCTGTTATAGCCTATGGGCATGACATACTTCCGGTTGTATTCCCGGCAGTCAGAGTCCAGCGGCCTGACCCGGATGCCAATCTCACCGGGCGGTCCGTCGTAGCCGGGCATCCGGTACTGGTCAAAGAAGAAGTAACCGCCTTCTGTGCAGCGCCAGTTTTCCGCTGTGAAGGCTTCATAATAACCCGCCTTTGGCGTGCCGCTCTCCCAATAGAGGGTGCATCTTTGCGCGCTGATGTCCCCATCCTGCGCCTGAAATCCATAATAGACGATGCTCCCGCCTTTCATGACAAGGAGGACGGTTGTCTTTGCTTCTTCTCCCGCTCCCGCGGCAGACAGGAAACTTTCCATCTGTTCAGAGTTTGTCATGTTGATCTGATTATCGGCATCAGCCGCGCAATAGCCTTTTTCCCCGAGGCGGGAGACGATGGACTGCATTGTTTCCAGAGAGTCCAGGCTGTCCGCGTCAAAGGCCCGGGAATAGATATCCTCATAAAGGTCTGCGATTTCCAGGCAGGAAGAGTACAGGGCGGCTTCTGCCGTGTTTTCAGTATCAGCAAGAGCCGCGTTTCCGGTATCCTGGCTGGTATTTCCGTCAGAGTCTTTGCTTTGTGTGTGTTGGCTGCAGCCTGACATTGTGAGAAATACGCAGGTCAGGAGCAGCGCGGCAGGGATGAGCTGCTTTTTCATGTGTATCTGTTCTCCTTTTAGGGTAATAGCTGATAATGAAAGCGTTTGAGCTTTCTTAGAGCTTACGATTGCAGGATTTAAAAGTCAAGTGAAAGATATGGCGGGACAAAAAACAAAGAAAAAAAGATAAAAAAATTGTTGACATTTTCGAAGCCTTATAGTATAGTATTCATTGTTCCGGTCAGCGGAACAGAGAAAATGCGACAGTGGCTCA
>DWYM01000074.1 GCA_019118665.1 Candidatus Mediterraneibacter intestinipullorum | reverse complement strand
GCATGGCTAGTATAACACAAGATATGAGATACCGTCTATCCCTCATTCGCTACGCTGAAAAATATGGCGTTTCCAAGGCTGCCATTAAATATAAAACCAACCGCCAGTATATTTATCGCTGGAAAAACCGCTATGATGGCTCCTGGGATTCTCTGCGAGACCATTCCAGGCGTCCCCACTTCCATCCCAACCAGCATACTCCCCAAGAAATCAAGCTCATCCGGGATATGCGCAGGCGCAATCCTCGTACTGGTCTGGTCGTTTTCTGGGTGAAGCTCAGACAGCGCGGATATAAACGCTCTATTCCAGGCCTCTGCCGCTTCCTTAAGAAACAGGGGATCATGCCTGAAAAATTCCCCAATCCCAAGTATGTCCCCAAGCCTTATGAGCAGATGGAATATCCCGGGCAGAGGATCCAGATCGATGTGAAATTCGTTCCTTCCTGTTGTCTGGTCAATAAAGCAAAAGGAAAGAAGTTTTATCAGTATACTGCCCTTGATGAATACTCCCGCTGGCGTTATGTGGAAGCCCTTGAGGAACACAGCACCTATTCTTCCGCACGTTTCCTTGAGCATCTGATCCGGCGTTTCCCTATGCCCATTGAATGTGTCCAGACTGACAATGGTATGGAATTCACAAAGCGGTTTTCCACTTCCGGCAAGGAGACATTGACCTTATTCCAGCGTGTGCTAAAAGAGCATGGGATCCGCCATAAACTGATCTGTCCATTTACGCCCCGGCATAATGGGAAAGTAGAGCGCAGCCATCGCAAAGATAATGAACGGTTTTATGCTTCTCATACTTTTTATTCCTTTCAGGACTTTTCCCAACAGCTCCAGGTCTATAACCGCAGGGACTATAACCAGTTCCCTATGAGACCTCTGGGCTGGAAATCCCCACAGACTATTCTGAAGGAATTTATTCAGCAGGTGTAACATATGTTTGACAAACCTACAAATCTCTGCTTCTAAAAACAAATCTCTGCGTGTGAAAACAAATGGATGTCCCTGAGAACAGACCTCTTTATTTTTATAGAGATCAACACCTGCCCACAGGCGGTTACCCCCACAGTTTACCGATAGATCCTGGCGGCTCCGTACAGCATGGCGCACAGGCAGCCGCACCATGCCGCCGCATAGACAGCGGATGGGATATTCGTTTCTGTAAAGCAGAAGAGCACCATGAGTATGGCAAGGACGGCCATTCCCGCCGCAGCTACAAGTCCTCCGAGTAAAGATTTCCGGATATACATAATAAAACACACCTTTCTCTTGTATGATTTTTGTTGTTACAAGTATCATACCAGATAGGGTGTGTCATAAAATGGACTTTACTTTTCTTCGTGCATTTTCAATAAATCTTTCAGCAGCTCAGCGTATTCCTTTACCACGGCTTCCGGCGAGAGGATCTGCGCGTCCCGCCCCAGACCGGTCAGCCACCCAAAGAACTGTTCGCTGACCGCCACACTGACCCTGGCAATAAAATGTTCTTCTCCATCAGGTCGCAGCGGTACGTTTTTCCCGAAACGGTCGATCACAACGCCGACATATTTATTGTGAAACCGCAGCCGCAGGGTCTGCTCATTTCCTCCGAACATCCCAAAGGTCTGCCTGGTATAGCGGGCCAGGTCAAAGCGGCTGAATTCCTCCCGGCCTTCTCGTTTTATGTCGAGCAGTCCGATGTGCAGCATCTTGTCTACGCGGAAATGCTTCAGGATGCCTGCCTCCACATCATAGCCGATCAGATAATAATTTTCATTGTCCCATGTGAGCGCCCAGGGGCTTACCTGATAGTTTTCTCCGCCTTTTTTCAGGCGGATCTCCTTGGATACTGTCCATTCAAAATACCGGAACAGGATCTGGCGGTCCTCCGCGATCGCCGCGTGAAGCTTATCTACATTATAGTAGATACTCTCGTTCATGGCCTTGATGCGGTCAGCCACCACGACCTGTCTCTGGAGCTTCCGTGCCTCGTGCCGGTCCGTCAGTTTTTCGATCTTCTTTATGAGGGCGTCAGATTTTTTCTGAGTAATAAATCTGGATGACTGGACCGCGTCTACCAGGAGCTTGAGCTCAGGAAGCTCAAATTCCCTTTCCGCGAGATAGTAGCCTTCCGGCTGTTCTTTTCTGTACGCGATATCCATGCCGAAATTTTTCAGCGTTTCGATATCGTTGTAAAAGCTTTTTCTCTCTGTATGTATCCCGATATCTGCCAGCTTTTGTTCAAGCTCTCTGCGGGAGAGAGGATGCTCCTCGTCTGTTTCTTCCTGGAACAGCTCCATCAGATACAGGATCTTCGCTTTCTGATTACTTGTCTTCGCCATGTGGTACTCTCCGGTATTGTATTTATCTTCCGATATTTTCCCATTCATTTTATCAATTTTTCGGTTTCCTGACAAGGCAGGAGCGGCTGTGGGGGAGGGGATTCGCGGCAACAGCCGGCCCAAGCGGAGAAAGGGATAAGGATAACAGATAAGGAGAAAAGAACAATGAAAATGGATGCCAATCAACCTACTGATCAACATCCATCTTCATCCTGATATTTCTATCATTATTTTTTTACCTCTTTTTTGTCTTTCTTTTGTCTGATAGACTTAACTTACGTTCCCGGTGGTCCGTACCTCCTTTGCTTAGATTCCTGCTGAACTTTGGGTTTCTGATGACCTTCTCCTGATATAGATTTTACTTCTCTCATAACTTTCTCGTCATTATGATCTTTCTCTATATCCGTCATCTTTTCCCGATCACGATATTTAGCAGGTAAATAAAACTTTTTCTGAATTTTCTTTCAAATAAAAAATAACTTTGTACTTTTGTTTGAACGAGTATTCATTCGGTTTTATTTGTTGACATTATAATAACACTTTTATTTTGAAAAGTCAATAAATAGTTGGATATTTTTTAAAAAATATCGAAATTATCTGTTAATTTTATTTCCGAATGTTGCAGGTTGACTTCCGGGCTGTCCGATATTAGAATAAAATGTAAATTTCAATTTTAAATCAACCAGAAGGGAGCCTTTTCAATGGAACAGTTAAGAATACCCGAAGGCTATTATTCTCCCCTCACGATCCGTGAGACGGAGGTTGCCATTAAAGAAGTAAAAGATCACTTTGAGCGGGCGCTCGCCAAGGCGCTGCATCTGACGCGCGTGTCAGCCCCTCTGTTCGTACGCCCGGAGTCCGGCCTGAATGACAATCTAAATGGTGTGGAGAGGCCGGTATCCTTTGGCATCAAAGAGCAGGGCGAAGCGCCTGCCGAGATCGTGCATTCTCTCGCGAAGTGGAAGAGATACGCTCTGAAGAGTTATGGGTTCCATTCCGGGGAAGGGCTCTATACAGATATGAGCGCGATCCGGAGGGATGAGGACACGGACAATGTACACTCCATCTATGTGGACCAGTGGGACTGGGAGAAGGTCATCTCAAAGGAAGAGCGGAATATGGAGACGCTTGAATACACAGTCCGCAAGGTTTACAGCGCCCTGAAGGATACGGAGGACTATATATCAAGGCGGTATAACTATATTGAACCTCTGCTTCCGGACGACATCTTCTTTATCACGTCCCAGGAGCTGGAGGATATGTTCCCCGGCTGCACGCCGAAGGAGCGCGAGAACCGGATCGCCAAAGAGAAAGGCGCTGTCTTTGTGTCCCAGATCGGCAAGGCGCTGGCGTCCGGTGAGAAGCATGACGGACGTGCCCCGGATTATGATGACTGGGAGTTAAACGGTGATATCATCGTCTATTATCCGGTCCTGGATATGGCTCTGGAGCTGTCTTCCATGGGGATCCGCGTGGATGAGGAGGCTCTGCGGAGCCAGCTTAAGACCGCGGGCTGCGAGGAGCGCGCTGAGCTGCCTTTCCAGAAATCCCTTCTGGAGGGCGAACTGCCTTACACAGTGGGAGGGGGCATCGGACAGTCCCGCATCTGCATGTACTATCTCAGGAAAGCCCATATCGGGGAAGTACAGTCTTCTCTCTGGCCGGAAGATGTGGCGGCAAGAGCAAAGGAGAATGGGATCAACCTGCTGTAGGAGCTTTGGCAGGAGGTTTCTATATTTATAGTAAAGAGGAATTTTCATGAAATACAAAAACGTTGTTTTTGATTTTGGGAATGTGATCGGAGGGTTTGACGGCAGATACATGCTGGAACAGTTCTGTACGTCTGAAAAGGACCGCGACCTTCTGGCCCCTGTTATCTTTGCCGGATGGCAGGAGCTGGACAGGGGAACAGTCGATTATGACGAATATGTGGAAGAGATGGTTTCTTCCGTTCCGGCGCGCCTTGAAAATACGGTGCGCAGCTTTTTCCGCGGCTGGCCGGATCATATCACCCCGATCCGGGAGACGCAGGAGCTGATCGGTGAGCTGTACCAAAAAGGAGTGCCGGTCTACCTTCTGTCCAATGCGCCGACTTATTTCGCGGAATGGGCGAAAGGCTGTGGCATACTCAAAATGTTCAGTGGGATCGTATTTTCCGCTCCGTTGAAAATGGCGAAACCCGATCCTGAGATCTATCGTTATCTTTTTGAGACATATTCTCTGAAACCGGAGGAATCGTTTTTTATCGATGACCTCCGGTCCAACATTGAAACTGGCAGAAAGCTGGGAATGGAAGGCATCGTATTTACAGGAGATATCGGGAAAGTAAAAGCCGCCCTCGGCATGATCTGACACCGATCCGGCGCAATGCCGGGCAGTGGCTGACCACGCCGCCGGGGCGGCTTTTATATGTTCTCCTGTCCGCGTGCTGGTCGTCAGGACTATTTCTGTTCTTGCCTCTGCTCCTGTTTCTGCTTTATTTTTTCGAAGGCTTTATCCGCGGCTTCGCTGACCTTGTCCGCAGCTTTCTGGGCCATTTCCTCAGCCTTGCCGGCAGCCTTATGAGCCATTTCTTCAGCCTTGTCGGCGGCTTTGTCCAGGGCGTCTCCTGTCTTTTCGGCGGCTTTTCGGGCCATGCTGCCCGCCTTCTTTGCCGCTTCTTCGGCCTTTTCCGCCATATCGTCCACCGCGTCCGCGACTTTTTCTTTTACATTTTCATTTTCGCCGCAGTCGTCCCCGGATGCTTCCCCGGCCTGTACCTCCTCTGCCTCTGCTTCATAAACAGGGACTTTTTCGCCGCAGTAAGGGCAGTATGACATATTCTTTGACACCATCCTGCCGCAGCCTGAACATGCGGAAGTGCCGCGGAGCTTTGCGATCTTTTTCTCGTAGTCTTCGATCGAAGCCTCTCTGTCCCTGACCGCGTCGCACAGCGCCCTGGCGGACTCTTCAACTTCTTCGCCTGCTTTATATCTGTCATAGATGGTGCGTCCGAGTTCTATGAGGTCCGCTGCGTTTCCTCTCGCAAGGCCCCGGATCTGTCCTTTGATCCTCTGGATCTCGATGGCGTCTCCTGCTTTGCTGGTGACGGTTTCCGCTGTTTCTCCAATACGTTTTCCCAGATCTTCAAAAAAATCTCTCATCGTTATCATTCTCCCTTCTTCTTTCGTCCGTCTCGGACACATGGGACACCGGAAAAAATTCCGGTATGTCAGTTTATATTCATTATACCCTATTAAACCGCGACTTCAACACATCCGCGAGGAATTTATACTTTTTTAACCGTTTGTATATTTTTCCCGGGGCGGGGAGCCGGAGGCGGTCCGCATACTTTTTTCAGGCTTCTCATAGGATTGTTATAAATATTTTCAGGAGGTATTTTATGCCTGACCAAAGCGTATGCCGCGAACAGATATTATCCGAGGATTACCGCGATTTCATCGGGAATCATGTACGAACGCCGTTTTTTGAGAGTATGCTGCAGGAGGACCGCTGTGTGCAGGAGGCGGGCTTTGATTACCGGTGTGTTTATCTTCCGGCAGATCTGGCGGACCCTATCACGCTTTCAAGATATTCTTATAATTCTATTCCGAAATGCTATGCGCCTCTGAGTATGGAGACGCTCAATCAGGCGGGCATCCTGCCTGTCCAGAACTATCCCACACTCCAGCTCAAGGGCCAGGGAGTATTGATCGGCTTTCTGGACAGCGGGATCGATTATACAAGCGAGCTGTTTCGCAGGCTGGACGGTACGACGCGGATCGCGGCGATATGGGATCAGACGGTCCAGACCGGGACGCCGCCGGAGGGACTTGCCTACGGAAGTGAATTTACAGAGGAGATGATCAACGAGGCACTGCGGTCAGAAATGCCCCTTGAGATCGTTCCGTCCACGGATGAGACCGGACACGGCACATATGCGGCAAGCCTGGCAGCCGGCTCCGCGGAGCCCGGACAGCAGTTCCTCGGAGCCGCGCCGGAAGCCGCCATTGCCGTGGTGAAGCTGAAGGGGGCAAAACAATACCTCCGGGATTATTATTTCATCCCGGAGGCGGCGGTGTGCTATCAGGAAACGGATCTTATGCTGGGGCTGAGATATTTGAATGACCTTGGGGATTCTCTGGGACTTCCCCTGGTCATGTGCATGACTGTGGGTTCCAGTATGGGAGGGCATATCGGCACCCTTCCCCTGCCTTTTCTGATCGACGGATACAGCACCCGGGCCAACCGTATTTCCGTGATCGGAGTGGGGAATGAGGCGGACAAACGGCATCATTATTATAATGTGATAGAGAATGAAGGAGACACAAAGACCGTGGAGCTGCGTGTAGGGGAAAATGTCACAGGCTTTTCACTGGAGCTGTGGACTGACATCCCGAATATCCTTTCCATTTCCATCATATCTCCTTCCGGGGAAAATACGTCGCGCGTTCCTTTCCGGGTGGGCGCGAGCGCGGAGCTTGATTTTCTGTTTGAGAGGACAAAGGTGACCGTGGATTACCGGCTCCTTGTAGAAAAGAGCAATTCAGAGTTGATCTTTTTCCGGTTTAATGCCCCCGCGCCCGGCATCTGGAAGATCGTTGTGGAGCCCCTGTCCGTGAATGACGGACAGTTCCATATGTGGCTCCCGCTGACTGAATTTTTGAGCGGGGAGGTCTATTTCCTGGAGTCGGATCCCTATTATACGCTGACCAATCCGGCAAATACGGACAGTCCGGTTGTCGTGGCCTATTATGACGGAAGCAGTGGCGGCGTGGCGCAGGCTTCTGGCAGGGGCTATACCCGCACGCAGCGGAGAAGGCCGGATATCGCGGCTCCCGGCATCAATGTCCGGGGCGCGCTTCCCGGAGGCCGGTTTACTGAGCGGTCCGGTTCCTGCGCTGCCGCTGTCGTAACTGCCGGGGCCGTAGCGCTTATGCTGGAATGGCTCGTATATATCGAAGAGGTTCCGGGCGTGGATTCCTATCAGGTCAAAAGCCTGCTCATCCTGGGGGCGGTACGCCCGAGATCCATGGAATATCCCAACCGGGAATGGGGGTACGGCCAGCTTAATCTGTACAATACCTTTGAAGCGATGAGACAGTTATAGAAATGACAGTTATAGAAATGAGGGCGCTTTTCAGAGCGCTTTTGGCTTGACATTTCCCGCGGGTCTCCCGCACAATGAGTTCATCACGGAAAAAATATACATTTCCATGCAACAGTTTTCTGTCTGGATGACTCTGATATATATACGAGCGAAACGGTCCTGTCAGCTTATGAGAATATTTCCGGTCTCCGGAAAGAGGATTCTTTCCGGAGCTGGATGTTCGCGATACTTAGCAACTGCTGTAAGAGAATGCTGCGCAGCGGGCAAAAGGAAATGCTGCAAAAGGACGGCGGAGCTCTGCCCGAAAAAAGGCAGGAAGGACATGAGCCCGATTACGCGCAGTGGCATGATGTTCGCCGCGCGCTGGAGAAGATGCGGAGCGCGCTGATCTGAGAGAGGAACATGCAGGAGGTGGAAAGATATGAACAAAAACGAGAACAGAAACATAGACGGACGTGAGGCGGAAATGGAAGAAAAACTGCGGGATCTGACCGGAGATACGCAGGTGCCGTCTTCCCTGGAGCCGGAGGCAGTGGAAAAGATGCTGCTGGAGAAGAAGCGGGAGAAGGCGAAGAAATACCGCCGGCGTTATGTGGGAATCGCCGCGGCCGTGTGCCTCTGCCTTGTGGTGGGAGTGACCGCCGCTGTGACGCAGCGTGCCGGAAGGTCCGGGGATTCGAATCTGTCGGGAAGCGCGCAGGCTGACGCGGACAGCGAGGGGACAAGCACTACTGCCGGTGAGCGGGTGGGCCGGATCGCATCCGCGGAAAATTATGACCAGATCTACGCTTCCATTCAGGCAGTCCAGAAGCAGCAGGAAAAGCAGGCGAGAATGTACAGCGACAGCGCCACATCCGGCACTATGGATAGCGCGGCAGTGAACAGCGCTTCCCAGGAGAGCTCCGCGGACACCGGTTCATTGGGGAACGCCATGTCGTATGGCGAATCCGCAAGCAGCAGTGCAGACAGCGTGTATTCGGATACAAATGTCCGGGAAGAGGGCGTTGGCGAGGCGGATATGGTCAAGACGGACGGAGAGAACCTGTATATCCTGAATGGGAAAATGGTCGAGATCGTGGGCATCGCGTCAGACGACATGCAGGAACTTGCGGCAATTGCCGTGGGTGAGGACAGCAGCATCCGGGAGCTGTATGTGGACGGCAGCCGGCTGGCAGTGCTTTACACGCGGAGCGAGTACGCGGAAGAAGACGGATTTGAGATACGCAGCAGGAATTATACATGTACCGATGTGTATGATATCACGGATGCCTCTGCCCCTGTGAAGCTGAACACGATCACACAGAGCGGCTTCTACAATACGATGAGGGTGAAGGACGGCTATGTCTATGTGCTCAGCAGCTTCCAGGCGGATCAGGCGGCGCCGAGAGATGATATCAGCGCCTACGTTCCATCAGTGCAGGGAAGTACGCTTGAGGCGGACCGGATCTACATGCCGGAGAGCCAGATGGGAAGCGAGTATACCGTGATAACGGCATTTTCTCTTGCGGAGCCCCAGGAGCAGACCGACAGCAGGGCGGTATTCGGCAGTGCGGGGCTTTGCTATGTGAGCGGGGGCAGCATTTATGTGACGGAAGCCTGCTATGATGAGGCGGAAACAGATGTGACGCAGACAGCCATCCGAAAGGTGGCATACCACGACGGACAGCTCGAAGGAGTGGCGCAGACGAAGGTAGACGGTACGCTCAATGACTCCTTCAGTATTGATGAATATAATGGATACCTTCGACTTGTGACAACCGTGGAGTCAGGCAGTATCGCAGTCCCGATCGACGGCATTTCCGCTGACAGCACAGCGGAAGGGGATGTGAGCACGAATTCCCTTTATGTGCTGGATGAGGCGCTTGAGCTGACAGGAGAGATCACGGATCTGGCGAAGGATGAGCAGGTATACTCCGCACGCTTCATGGGAGATACTGGATACTTTGTCACATTCCGGCAGGTGGATCCGCTGTTTTCTGTGGATCTCTCAAACCCGGCTGAACCGAAGATCATCGGGGAATTGAAGATACCGGGATTTTCCGAATATCTGCATCCTTATGGAGAGGGACAGCTCCTTGGCATCGGCATGGATGTGGATGAGGAAGGGGTGACCACGGAAGGCGTCAAACTTTCCATGTTCGATATTTCGGATCCGGCAAATGTCACGGAAGCGACAAAGCTTGTCCTTGAAAACATGTACAGAACGGACGTGGCATACAATTATAAATCCGTGTTCGTGGATGTGGAGAGGAACCTGTTCGGATTTCGTGCATACGGATCACAGTCGGATGTATATTACATCTTCTCCTATGATGCGGCTGAAGGATTTAAGGAAGTGTTCTCGCGGGAAGTGACAGGGTACGGAGAGGCCCGGGGACTGTACGCGGGAGAGAAATTCTATCTGATCGCAGGGAATACGGTTGAATCTTATACACTGGCAGGTTTTGAGAAGATCGACGACATCGTGCTGGGAAGCATTGAGCCGGCATCAGTGGAATAATGGGCAATAAGGGGTCAGACCCCTGTGGGGAGAGGTGTCAGGATATTCTTCCCCGCAGGGGCCCGGCCCCTTTCAGAAGCCGCCCTTTTTCTTTACGATATAGATGGGGCGCCGCTTGCTTTCTATATATTCTTTTGACATGTACTGTCCCAGGATGGACAGGAAGAGCATCTGGATCCCATTGAGAACGAGGAGAAGGCAGATGAGCAGGGGCATCCCCGCCAGACCGTGACCGGACGCCAGAGTGAAGACGCCGGTCAGCAGCGCCGCAAGGAGCAGGAGCGCGCCGACTGTCCCGGCGAGGGTGGCGGGAGCAGTCGAGAAGGAGAGGATGCCGTCCATGGCGTAGCGGAACAGGGAGCCCAGGCTCCATTTTGTCTCTCCGGCAGTACGCGCGACATTGTGGAAGGGAATCCATTTTGTCTCGAACCCTACAAAGGAAAAAATCCCTTTCATGTATCGGTTGTATTCTTTCAGCTCCAGGACAGAGTCTGTCATCGCGCGGTTCATCATGCGGAAATCGCCTTTGCCGTCGCCCATATCCAGGCGGCACACCCTGCCGATGACATGATAGAAGGACCGGGAAAGAAAGGTCCTCACAGGATTCTCGCCTGAGCGGTCTTCCCTCAGCCCGGCGCAGCAGTCATAGCCTTCTGTTTTTACAACGCGGTACATTTCTTTTAACAGCTCCGGCGGGTGCTGGAGATCCGCGTCCATGAATACGCAGTAATCCCCCGATGCATTCTGGAGCCCCGCATACATTGCCGCCTCCTTGCCGAAATTCCTGGAGAAGGAGAGGTATCTGCACTGGCTGTCCGATATGGAGAAGCGTTCCAGCAGTTCCGGCGTGCGGTCCCGGCTGCCGTCATCCACGAAGATCAATTCACATTCAGCGCCGCCGATATCATTTACAGCTTCTGTAACTGCCCGGTAAAATGCAGGCAGCGCTTTTTCTTCATTATAGCAGGGGACGATGATGCTGATCAGGTCCCGCGTGTTTTCTCTGAGTTTATTCATGACAGGAAACCTCCTTTTTAAAAATACCATATTTACAGAGAATGTAATTCCCCACCACCGTGACAACGCTTACGGACAGTTTCGCGGGAAAAGGAGAGACGTCCAGCGCGTCGATGAGCAGCCAGAGAAGAGCGTCTTCCGTCAGCAGTGTGAGAAAACGCGCTCCCACAAAGGACGCCAGCTCGGCCATGACCCGGTTCCCTGAATGAAAGACCCAGTACCGGTTCAGGAGGTAGGCAGTGAGTACCGCGCCCGCCCAGGCGATGCTGTTGGAAGCCAGCCAGGGAAGGTCCAGGAACAGA
Organism: Candidatus Mediterraneibacter intestinipullorum; assembly: GCA_019118665.1. Lineage (GTDB taxonomy): Bacteria > Bacillota > Clostridia > Lachnospirales > Lachnospiraceae > Mediterraneibacter > Mediterraneibacter intestinipullorum. The sequence continues at coordinate 3,961 of DWYM01000074.1, read as the reverse complement.
AAGCCCGCGTACAGGAGATAGTTGACCCCGGTGGTGACGCCTCCGCTGATGAGATAAGTGAGCAGTTCTTTGTTAAGTTTCATTTTCTATCCCTTCCTTCTGGTCTTTTTCGATGCAGGTTTATCTGATATATTGTCTGAAAAATCACATATCCCGCGGCAGTTAAAATGCTGACAAGGATGCCGGCTGTTTTTCCGGGCGGAGAAAAACGGATCTTGATGTGGTGCGTTCCTTCTGTCAGGACCGTTCCGGCAAATGCCTCGTTGACGGCTATGATTTCCGATGGCTTCCCATCCACAAGGATCTCCAGTCCGTTCTGCTCCGGAATGGACGTGACAAGGCATCCGTCCCGGTCAGCGGCGACTGTTCCTGATAAAACAGTAAATCTTCCCCATGCTCCTGTGTCCGCCGCTCCGGCTGTTCCGGTTGACAGGGTCAGAGGGGTGTGATCTTTTGAGGTCAGAAGACTCTGGTCATAAAGATGCCACTGTACGTCAGATATGATGTAATGTCCTTTCGACAATGTGACGGAAAGGTCTGTGATCCCTTTCTCCGAATCAGGAGAAAATTGATAGTTGAAATAGTCATTTCCGTTCGGATAAGGGGCAAATAACCCGGAAAGCTTATTGCGTATCCTATTGATGTCGATGACAACGGCATCCATAGTCTGGTTTTTCAACTGAAAACCGAGCAAAAGGATACTGCCGGGCCGGGGATTCGTTATGTGCAGATCAATGGTGCAGGTTTTTTCCGCAGTGATCTCCCAGGTATCTCCCATCCGGCGGATATCCAGTCCATCCGGGAGCTCCGGGCGGGAGAATTCCGGCGTGTATTGCTCCATATATTTCCCAGGATCGGAGGTTTCCATTCCGTCAGTCCCATGGGATGCCACTCCATCCGGGAGGTCCGCCACTGTTTTCCGCGTGATCACATCCAGCTTATCCAGAGACTCCATCTGCTCAAATTCCTCCTGTGTGACAATGTCCTTTGTGAAATATACGGACGGAAGGACATTTTTATTTTCTGCGATGACGCTGTCTCCGGACTGGCGGATGACTTCATAGCCCACGGGAACCGTGTCTGCTGTTGTCTCCAGATACCGGACGCCAAGCAGATGCAGCATGAATGGGTTATCCGAGGTCAGCAGCGCTACCCGGTTGTTGATCCGTATAGGAGTCAGGAGAGTGTCATAATACAGGTCTGCATATGCCTGACCGGTCACCGAAGAGTACATGGTACTCCGCGTCATTCCTGTTTTCGTAAGCGCGTTGCTGCTGATAAGAGGGCTGAGGAGGCTGTCAAAATGATAGAGGGGATCCATTGCCACCGCTTCCAGTTCCTCTGAAGTCAATCCGGGAGCAATATCTGAACGGTCCACCCAGTCTTCTGTCCCCGCTGTGGTGAGAGCCATTCCCACAGGAGAGATGAGGAGCGCAAGAGCGAGAGCGGAGCGGACGGCAGGACTTCCGGCTGCCGCTGCACCTCCCTGATTCCTGCCGGTCATATGGAGCCGGCGGCAAGAGGATAGGCGCGGCCTCTTTCTGTAAATAAGCACAAGGGTGAGGAGGAGCGCCGCCTCTGCCATGATCCATGGGAACTGCTCCTGACTGAACCAGAGCAGCCCCACAGGGAAGAGTGCCGCAAAAGGGAAGAGAGGCAGCGTGATGCCGGATGGTCTTTCGGCGTCTGCATCTTCAGCACCGCCCGCCGTGGCAAGGACTCCCGCGTCATGCAGATAGCGGACACAGTGCAGGATGACCAGCGGCATAAAAGGGATCAGGATCTTCGGGCGCGCGTAAAGTGTGCCGTTCAGCAGCCATGAGAACACACCGAACAGCCCGAACAACAAAAACAGAAGGCTGTCCATACGGAATTTTTTGTGTGCCAGCCCTGCCAGAATGGCATACAGGCACACAAAGGTCAGTCCCATCCCATACTCGTTGAACAGCAGGTTATTCAGCGCCGGATTGGGGGCGAACAGCTCCAGCAGCGACAGAAGGGTGAGCCCGCTGCCGCCCCTTCCGTGTTCCAGCAGGACAAGCGCCGTGGGGATCAGCAGAGCGGCCGACAGGCCGGCGGCGGTCAGAGAGCAGGGGATATATTTATTCAGGAAAGAGTGTTTCCAGAAGTCTTTGCCCTCACGGCGGAACCAATACCAGCCCACAGCGGCAAACGCGGAGATGGCAAAGTAGAAACTGCTCAGACAGATCAGGCACATGCAGAGCGGCAGCCACCGGATCCGTTTTTTTCTGACGCACAATAATGCAAGAAGCAGGAAAGGCAGATAATTGACGAACATGACCTGCCGGTGCATATGGAAAAGACAGCCCGCAGTCATGAACAGGACACTCCCTGCGAAGGCAGGGACAGGACCCAGATGTTCGCTCCGCAGCCATGCATAGCAGAGGAGGACCGAGGCGAGATACACGGCCAGCATGTAGCAGGTAAGGATATTGACCATGGGAACCTGAGGCAGCAGACAGCCGATCAGGATGTCCGGGCGCAGGAAGCCGTAATAAGCGAACTGGAAGCCATTGCTGCCGCCGCCCAGACTGATCCAGGACGGCAGAAGAGAGCGCTGTTCCAGGCAGGCGTCTCGTATCGTCTCAGCCAGTGCGGCGTGCTGGCTCAGCCAGTCTGTATGGGAACCGAATACAGCGCCATCCGGCACGATCATGGCGATCAGTATGAAAAAAAGAAAAGTAAGAGTTAAAGGGTATATCCATTTTCTCATAACAGTTTCTGCTCCTTTCAACAGATATTAGGATAGTGCAGATTCCTTAAAAAATACCCGAAGAGAATCTAAAGATTTCTTAAGAAGACATAAATGTAGCGTTTTCCTGTCAGGTGTACACAATAGATGGGGTTTAATTATCAGAAAATTCAATAAATATGAAACAATAATAAATTTATTTTTTAAATAATTAAAAAATGTGTTGACAAATAAGGGCGCCGGTGATATTATAAAACCATCCAAAAGAGATTAAGAAAAAATCTCAAAAGGATATTTATCTGAGAGAACAGGGATTGGATCGTGGATCATCTGTTTGATCAGATCAAAGATAAAAAGCAGGAGGTAAGTCCCATGGACAGTATAGTTTCAGTTGATCATCAATATGTCAGTGGTACGGCAAATGTAAGTTCCTGTGATGAAAAAGACCTTTGCTGGAGAGAAGATCAATAATCCGGAAATAATCAGAGTGAAAAGAAATAGGTCGGAGAGTTCGTTGATTCGGATGAAAATCTACCAAGATTTGGCATTTGCAGACGTATTGAATATAGATACCACATATACCAGGATTTCGAAAGATGTGTAAAGAAACATTGAGTAGAATATCATTTTTATAGAAAAGGCTCACAGTTATAGAAGGAATAATTCAGTAAGCCGTTGGAATATCGGGGAACGGTACTGCTTCAGCTGAACGATTATAGGATGAATAACTCAGGAGATCTTTCAGATATAAAGTGATACCCGAAGCGTAAACGAAAGTGAGAAGCATAAGGGATGCTGTTATGAACCTCAATTTGTTATTGAAGGAGGGAAGATTTAATAAGCAGGTCTTAATAAATCGACCGAAGATCAAATAACAGATGGCAGAGGTCTTTACAGGAACGAAAATCTAAGCATTGCCTCCGATTTTTAAAAAATGAAATAAATAAAATATAAAATGCGTCTTCAATGTCAATTGAGGATGCATTTTTTTGACATTGAAGATTGCATATGATAAACTATTGAAAGAATATCGACTTGCGCCGGGAGGGCACAGGAAGATAAATACTGACCGATGAAATATTATTTTCGACGAGGTGAATGCGGTGGATAAGTATGATTATAAGTTAAAGACCGAACAGATGCTCGAACTTATGGAGGACGGGGCATACAGGCAGGCAGCGGAGATCGCGGATACAATTGACTGGAAGAGAGTCCGTAATACAGGGATGCTGGCTAATGTCAGTGAGA
>DWYM01000073.1 GCA_019118665.1 Candidatus Mediterraneibacter intestinipullorum | reverse complement strand
CGTTTGAACCGTTCTTAGAAATTTTCTCTTTAAAGAAATTTTCAAGGGTTGTTGTCTATTGTTCAGTTATCAAGGTTCTCTGCCGTTCTTTCAAAGCGACAGCTTTGATATTCTATCAAAGCGCTTTTCGTTTGTCAAGAACTTTTTTCTTTTTTTGCTGTCCCCCAGCGGGTCAGCTTAGACATAATACCACTTTTGTCCGGCATCTGTCAACCGTTTTTTTACAAGTTTTTGCAACTTTTCCGGCCCATCTGCAGCTGATACTATATGTGGTATTTTTACATGATATTATCCACAACTTAACATTCAATATACAAAAACTACCGGAGTTTTCCAGTAGTTTTGGAATGATATCGGAAAATATCAAACGGAGAAGGAGGGATTTGAACCCTCGCGCCGCTACTAACGACCTACTCCCTTTCCAGGGGAGCCCCTTCGGCCAGCTTGGGTACTTCTCCAAAATGTCCGCTATTTAATATACACGATATTGTCTTTCTTGTCCAGTACTTTTTGTAGAAATATAAAATTTAAGACATTTTACTGCTTTTTCAGAAAAGCGCTGAAAACGATGCTGAATTTCAGCCCCTTTGTCAGCTTCCGCAATATTTACAAAAAGGAAGCTTTACAGCTTCCTTTCAGCGGAGAGGGTGGGATTCGAACCCACGCGCCCTTTCGGACAAACGGTTTTCAAGACCGCCTCGTTATGACCACTTCGATACCTCTCCATATATGCGCCGCGGATAACATACTTTACTATATTTTCCCTGTGCGACGCTGTTTATTCTATCACATATGCAAAATCTGTGTCAATACCTGTTTTTCAAAAAGCTTTCCGCGGTTTCAAGGTCTTCCGGAGTGGTGATCTTAATGTTTTCATACGAACCATAAAAAAGCCTGACCGGGAAATGCAGCATCTGCTCCACCGCCATGGCATCGTCTGTGACAGGCGGATGGTCCTTCTCCATGAGCAGACGGTACGCTTCTTTTATCAGTTTTGTCTCAAATACCTGGGGAGTCTGGACGATCCATACCCGGCTTCGGTCAGGCGTGCCCTCGACAAAACCATTTTCGTCCACGATCTTGACTGTGTCTTTTGCCGGCATTCCCGCAACACACGCACGGTCAGAGCTTACGCATCCATATCCCCGGCGGATGATCGCTTCGTCCACCAATGGCCTTGCGCCGTCATGAATGAAGACAACCCCATCCTTTGACTCCCGGAGTCCGTTCCAGACAGAGTCATACCGTTCCGCGCCTCCGGAGATGATTTTTTTCACCTTTGATATCCCATATTTTTCTACGATCTGCTCCCGGCAGTACTCCTCTTCCCCGCTCCCTGTCACCAGGATAATTTCATCGATGAGCTCTGAGTCCTGAAATGCTTTCAGAGAATAATACAGTACAGGCTTTCCGCCCATGAGCAGATATTGTTTGTGCACCTTTGTGCCCATCCGCTTCCCGCTGCCCGCGGCAAGCACAATGGCAGTACAATATTGCTTTTCCATTCTTCTACCTCTCACCCAGCTTTAGGTTCGGCACTGCATTGAGATCCCAGCCATGCCTTGTCCCGGCAAGATATTCATAGAATGCTGCCGCTCCGATCATCGCCGCATTGTCAGTGCAGTAAATGGGCGATGGATGGTAAAACCGGATTTCCCGCGCTTTACACGCCTTTTCCATTGCCGTGCGCAGGGCCGTGTTGGAAGCCACGCCGCCTGCGATGGCAAACTTATACATACCGTAGTCTTCTGCAGCTTTCATGGAATTCTCTACAAGGACTTCCACGACAGCTTTCTGAAAGGAAGCCGCGATATCCGCAGGATCAAAGCTCTCCCCCTTCATCTTGCAGCCATTGATATAATTCAGCACCGCTGATTTCAAGCCGCTGAAACTGAAATCATACTGTGCGCCTTCGATATGTGCTTTCGGAAATTTCACTGCATCCGGATTCCCTTCCTTTGCAATGCGGTCAATCTTCGGCCCGCCAGGATACCCCAGGCCGATCGCCCGGGCAACCTTGTCATAAGCCTCTCCGGCAGCATCGTCCCTTGTGCGTCCCAGTATCTCATATTTCCCATATTCTGCCACTCGCACGAGATGAGTGTGTCCTCCGGAGGCCACCAGACATAGAAAGGGCGGCTCCAGCTCCGGGTGTTCAATATAATTTGCCGATATATGTCCCTCGATATGATGCACTCCGACCAGCGGAAGATGCTTTGCATAGGCGATGGCTTTCGCCTCTGCGACCCCCACGAGAAGCGCTCCCACAAGCCCTGGTCCGTATGTCACGCCCACTGCGTCGATATCGTCCAGCGTCACATCCGCTTCTTTCAGAGCTTCTTCAATGACCTGATTGATCTTTTCGATATGCTTCCTTGACGCGATCTCAGGCACGACTCCGCCGTACAGCTTATGCAGGTCGATCTGTGACGAGATGATATTGGAAAGGACATCCCGTCCATTGTGCACGACCGCCGCCGCAGTCTCGTCGCAGGATGTCTCGATGGCCAGGATATTGATATCTCTTATTTCTTTCATGTTACGCCTCTCAATCTTCAAACATCAGCTCTGTTGACATTCCGTCTTTTCCGGCCTTTGCCTCAGGGAAAATACGGCGCACCTCGTCCATATACGGCTCCGGTCGGGTCAGTGACGGACTGTAATGTGTCAGCCACATTTTCCTGACTTGAGCGTCTCTGGCGATCTGCGCGGCCTCATAAAATGTCATATGCTTATATTCTGCCGCTTTTGCAGCTTTTTCTCTCTCACCGTACATCCCTTCACAGATAAAAAGGTCCGATTTTTCTGCATTTCTGCGGATTGATTCCGTGGGTCTCGTATCCGTCGTATAAGTCAGTTTAAGACCTTTCCTTGGAGGTCCCAGCACCATATCCGGCGTGAGCACACCATCTTCTGTCTCAATGGTCTCTCCGTTCTGCAGCCTGCTCCAATATGGGAGCGGAATATCCTGCGCTTTCGCCTTTGCCGCATCGAACTTTCCTGCCCGGTCGATTTCCAGTGTATATCCATAGCAGAGCACGTTGTGGTTGACACGGAATGCCTTCAGCCGGTATCCGTTCATCTCAAACGTCTGCTCTGTCCCTTCGATTTCTTTAAAAATAATAGGAAACGGCAGCTCCGGCGCGATCACGCGCAGACATCCCACCACACGCTCCAGACCTTTCGGTCCGATCAGGGTGAGGGGGTCTGTCCGGTCTGCATTTCCCATGGTAAGAAGCAGCCCCGGAAGGCCGCTGATATGATCTCCGTGATAGTGCGTGAAGCAGATCACATCGATCGGTTTAAAGCTCCACCCCTTTTCTTTTACCGCCACCTGCGTGCCTTCCCCGCAGTCAATGAGCAGGCTGCTTCCATTGAAACGGGTCATCAGCGCTGTCAGGTAACGGTACGGAAGCGGCATCATCCCGCCGCACCCGAGCAAACATACATCTAACATTTGATCCCTCTGTTTTATATTTCTTATTTATTCTCTATATCCGCAGGCAGCTTAAAGGACGCAAGAAGCCTGTCATAACATTCTTCGCATAGATCAAAGCCGTGTTTTTCCCCATCTTTTCCGGAAAAGTAGCCCCACTCATAGTCCGCGCTGAATACCCCTTCCCTGGGATATCCGTCCGTCACTGGGATTTCTTTTCCACACTGGTTGCAGATAATTTTTTTTATTTCTTTTGTTTCTTTTAACTGATACTGGCGCATACATCTTCCTCCTGTAAAAAACAGTTCTTTTCTCTGTTACGCCTAAAGTATATCTGATACGCGCGCCGATTCCTACTGGGAACTGCTGGCGGCGTTCATGCTCTTTCGTCCGCGCTGTCTTGTCCGGCTTCGACCGTACGGCTCATGAGAACAGCATCTTCTGTCGGATCGTCATAAAACCTCTGTCTGATCCCATCCTCCGCAAATCCTGCCTTTGTGTAGAGCGCCCTTGCAGCCGCGTTTCCCGCGCGCACATCCAGAAGGATTTTCCGGACTCCCCTGGACTTGCAGAGCGTTTCCAACTCATCTAAAAGAGTGCGGGCCACCCCTTGCCGCTGGAGCTCTTTCGCCACTGCGATCCGCGCGATCTCCACCTCGCCGGCCACTGTATATGCCAGCAGATACCCCGCCGCGCGCCCCGCTTTTTCAGCCATCAGGCAGATCGTGTCCGGCTGTTCCAGAGTCTCAAGAACGGATTTTTCGCTCCACGCATCCGGGAAAAGCTGATGTTCCATCTCAGCCACAGCCGCCCCATCTTCCATGGTCATCCCCCGCACCTCAGGCACGGCATTTTTCTCCCGCTGGGTCCGTTCCCGCTCCGCCTGGGACATACGCAGGTACTCCGGCTTATGTTCTGCCGCCGTCTCGTATCTGCCTTCCTGATAATAGCGGATTCCCAGCGCACCGACCGCCGCCGCACGCTGACGGTTCATATAAGAAGGCGCAAAGAAATACGGCACCTTCAGCCCTTCCGCAAGCATATCCCTGTACACCGGAACGCCGTCCCCGAGGAATACGACCCTCTTGCCGTACACATTCAGGCGCCGGATCAGTTCTTCCACTGACACCGCCATCTGGACACGGACAACTTTGAATCTGTATCTCATTTCATGAGAACCTTCCGCCGCCGTCTCCGGCACAAATGTATAGATCCCGGTATAGACCTGGCTGCGCCTTGCATCCATGATCGGGCAGATAATGTCTTCACATCCGTACACGCTGTAGGCCATAGCGTCCACTGTAGGCACGCTGACAAGCGGTTTCCCCAGGGCAAACCCCAGCCCCTTCGCCGTTGCCGAACCGATCCTGAGCCCTGTAAAAGAACCCGGCCCGCCTGCCACCGCAATTGCGTCCACCGCAGACAGATCCACCTCTGTCATACGCACCATTTCATCGATCATAGGCAGAAGCGTCTGCGAATGTGTTTTTTTATAATTTATCGTATATTCCGCGATCGTCTGTTCTTCTTCCACGACCGCAACCGTGGCTGTCAGCCCTGAGCTGTCTATCGCCAATACTCTCATAATCTGTCCTGCTTTCTTTTTCAGTCATCCTTCACCCGACCTGCGTCACCGTGATCCTCCGGTAGTCAAAGCCGCGCTCCAGATCCTTCTCTATCAGAATCTTTGTACGCTTGTCAGGCAGGATTTCTTCGATCAGGTCCGCCCACTCGATCAGGGAGACGCCGTCTCCCATGACATAATCGTCGAAACCGACCTCATCCATCTCCTCGACATCACCGATACGGTACACATCAAAATGATAAAATGGGAGTCTGCCGCCGTCATACACCTGGACGATCGTAAATGTAGGGCTGTTTACCGGTTCTTCAATCCCAAGACCTTTCGCCAGCCCCTGGGTAAATACCGTCTTGCCCACACCCAAGTCCCCCATCAGGGTAAATACCTGCCCGGCTTCTGCCTTTTCCCCCAGCCGCATCCCGGCCTGATAGGTCTCCTCCGGGCTGTTCGTCTCTATCACCATATACGCGCTCTCCTCTTTTCCCGCTGCACGTCACAGCAGCCGGCGCGCCGCCCGGTTTCCTCTCCGGGCGCCTCCTGCCGGCTGCCGTAGTACCGCGGTATCTTAGTGATGGAACAGGCGGATTCCTGTAAATGCCATCACCATGCCGTATTTATTGCATGTTTCGATCACATTGTCATCCCGAACAGAGCCGCCCGGCTGCGCGATATATTTCACGCCGCTCTTGCGGGCGCGCTCGATATTATCCCCAAATGGGAAGAATGCATCGGAGCCCAGCGCCACGCCTGACATCTTATCCAGCCACGCGCGCTTTTCCTCCCGCGTAAATACTTCCGGTTTTACTTTAAATGTATTTTCCCATGCGCCGTCTGCCAGGACATCCATGTACTCTTCCCCGATATACAGGTCAATGGCATTGTCCCTGTCCGCCCGGCCGATGCCGTCCTTAAACTGCAGCCCCAGCACTTTTGGGCTCTGGCGCAGCCACCAGTTGTCCGCTTTCTGTCCGGCAAGGCGGGTACAGTGGATGCGGGACTGCTGTCCCGCGCCGATGCCGATCGCCTGTCCGTCCTTCACATAGCAGACAGAATTGGACTGGGTATATTTTAAAGTGATCATGGAAATCGCAAGGTCCACCTTCGCCGCATCGGGAAGTTCTTTGTTCTCTGTCACCACGTTGGAGAAGAAATCTTTGTCAATGTTCAGCTCGTTCCTTCCCTGCTCAAATGTGATGCCATACACTTCCTTGCGTTCCAGCGCCGGCGGTACATAATCCGGAGCGATCTGGATAATATTGTAGTTTCCTTTTTTCTTCTGCTTTAACAGTTCCAGAGCTTCCGGTTCGTATCCGGGCGCAATGACGCCGTCAGACACTTCCCGCTTAATGAGCCTCGCTGTATCTACGTCGCAGACATCAGACAGGGCGATGAAATCACCGAAGGAAGACATTCTGTCTGCGCCCCTTGCCCGCGCATAAGCGCACGCCAGAGGGGAGAGTTCCCCCAGGTCATCCACCCAGTAAATCTTCGCCAGCGTCTCGGAAAGGGGAAGGCCGACTGCCACTCCTGCAGGAGACACATGCTTGAAAGACGTTGCCGCTGGAAGCCCGGCAGCCTTCTTCAGTTCCGAAACGAGCTGCCAGCCGTTGAACGCGTCCAGGAAATTGATGTACCCCGGGCGTCCGCACAGTACCTTGATCGGAAGTTCGCTTCCGTCGTTCATATAGATCCTTGACGGCTTCTGATTCGGGTTGCATCCGTATTTCAGTTCTAATTCTTTCATTTTTTCATCCGCTCCTTTGTAATTAATGATTCTTGTTTACGATCTTTGACTCGTATTTCCCTGTCTCTATGCCAATGTAGCGGACGAAAAGGGAAACCTTGTTATCCTCGTTCAGGCTGTTCCAGAGAAGCTGTGTAAATGCGTCCATATCGTCCGGCACGCCGATCAGCTTGGGCTCGCCTTCAAAGCTCGGAAGCGGATTCCCATCGCACATATAGGTGTGGATGAAATGCCCCTCTCCTGCCGCCGGATTCTCATAGGCAAATGTATATCTGTTGCAGCCGTCCGGACTGCCGTTATTGCTCTTTAAAATAGACATGGCATAATTGTATGTGCCGTTCTCGATATGCATGATCCCGGAGATACGCGGCGTGTAGTTCGGGCCGTCCGGCTCAAACTCTCTTGAGCGGAGCGACTGTTCAAAGGTAAGCTGCTTGTCCATCCCTTCATAGATCGTATCCGTCTGGTCGCCGTTTGTCACGATGGTCTTATTGCCGAGGACCCGCACCGGAGCATAAATGATCAGGCTGGGGTCTGTCAGTTTGGACTCATCAAACGCCTGGGTGCGTATCCCTTCTCCGTCCTCCACAAAAACACGGTTTCTGCTGTTCTCGCTCCTTCCCATGATAAAGTAAGCTGTAACTGCTTTCTTTCCGTCAGGCGTCCTGCCTATGATAATCCCTCTTCCGGGATAAGAATTGTTTTTCAGCTCCTCCTCAATAGACAGCATTTTCATCTCACTGCATCTCCTTTCCGCTAATCTGCGCTCTCTCCGTCATCACCGGCCCGGCGCTGCCTCTTTCTCACGCCGTGCTCTTCTTCCTCTGTTTCCACGGCCGGTCCTATCTTCAGCCGCGCCCTGGTGATCCTGTTGTCTCTGACTTCTTCCACCGTAAACACAAAATTGTCCGTTTCTACGGTATCTCTGTCATCCTTTTCCGGAATATGTCCCAGCTTTTCGATCAGGTAGCCTGAGAGAGTGTCATAGTTTTCTGTCTCAAGCTTCAGGCCCAGCTCTTCATTCAGGTCGTCGATCAGTATTCCCCCATCAAGAAGATACTCATCTTCGCTGACAGCCTCTATCTCCGGTACGACTTCCTCATACTCCTCGTTGATATCGCCCATGATCTCCTCCACCAGGTCCTCGATCGTAACGATACCCGAAAAACCGCCGTACTCGTCCACCAGAATCGCCATATGGTGCCGTTTCTCCTGCATAGTGCGGAACAGCTCGTCCGCATCTTTTGTCTCAGGCACAAAGAACGGCTTGTGCAGCATGCTCCTGATGTCCACCTGCTCCAGCGCATTCTTTCTCAGTTCGATCATCACGTCCTTGACATGAAGCACGCCAATGATATTGTCAATGCTTTCCTCATAGACCGGTATCCTGCTGTGCCTTGTCTGAAGTATTTCGTCAATCTGTGACTCAAATGCATCCTCAATATCAATGGCAAACACATCCCGCCTGGGAACCATGATCTCCTTTGCTGTCCTCTCATCAAACTTAAACACCGAGTCGATCATTTCTCTCTCATCATCATCGAAAGTGCCGCTCTCATTTCCCATCTTAAGAAGGGCTTTGATCTCCTCCTCTGTCACGGCTTCTTCCTGATCCTCGGTATTCATATGAAGAATCCTGAGCACCAGCTTCGTTGAAAAAGAAAGCAGCTTGGTGAATGGAGTCAGCAGGATCGAGATATAATGGATCGGCATGACTGTCAGCATGCAGAACGACTCTGCTTTCTGAAGTGCGATCCGTTTCGGTACGAGCTCTCCGAATACGAGATTGAAAAACATCAGGAGCAGGGTCACGCCGTTGTGGGCGATCTGTCCGCTGTATGGGACTCCCGCACCGCGCATCCATTCTGCCAGGACCGGCGAAATGCTCGATGCCGCAGAAGCGGATGAGTAGAATCCGGCAAATGTGATCGCCACCTGAATGGTGGAAAGAAACTTCGTCGAGTCCTCAAACAGTCCCTCGATCACCTTTGCCTTTTTATTCCCCTCCTCGGCAAGGCTGCGTATCCTGTTTTTATTGACAGATACGACCGCCATCTCTGCTCCGGCGAAATATGCGTTCAGCAAAGTGAAAAACAACAACAGTAACAAGTCGAAAATAATAGTGTTCCCCGCAGGGTCCGCGTCCATAAAAAATACTCCTCCTAATCAAATATTATCAGGAGAAGTATATCATGCGGAGGCCGTTTGCGCAAGATACGTTACAAACCGCAGCCCCTGCACGCTGCAAACCGCGGCCTCAGCATGCTGTCAACCGTAACCTCAGCACACTGTAAACCACAGCTTTTCAGCGCTGCGCCCCATCCTCTCAAGACACCGCGGTCCCCGGGGCGCCATTATATCCTGCACCGTCCGGCACATCACTCATCATGTTCTTCATCCGGTTTTACATGCTCTGTGATAAATCCCGGCACCTGTCCCCGGGGCAGCCCCAGCGCATAAGAAAACTCACTGAAAAGAGCATGCTCCAGGATCATCTGATATTTCTTGTCCACACTGGTGATCGAGCCCCTGCTTTTCGTGCGGCTATACGCAGTCTTAAGCACCTTCACCCAGTCCTCCGGCGAATATCCGGAGATACACTCCTTATATTCCTGCTCCCTGAGCTTTTCGTTTTTCACATGCAGAGTCTCTATATCCTGCATACGCCCGATCAGGTCAAGCGCCTCTTCCCGGCTGACCGGCCTGCGGATATGCGTTTTATCATCCACGGGCACATACACTCTGTCCCTGGCATCTTCCACTGACTGGAGAGTATAGTACACTTTCGCCTTGTCCGTATATAAAAAATCCAGCGTGCCGATTTCCTCTACCTTATATAGTCCTCTGCACTTATAAACTACCGCGTCTCCTCTGTCCAGCATACAGTTCCTCCTTTTTCCTGCCCGGCCTTTACGACAGCACGGCTCTTACACTTTTTTCCTGTCACTAAAAGTATTGCCTAAAAAAGACCGGTACAACGCTGTAACGGTCTTTTAAGCAGTTCGTCTGCAAAATATTTTAACATTTTCCCTCTTAAAATGTAAGATTTCTAAATGATTTCAATTTTTTCGTTATTTTTCACCAATGTGTCAGGTAAATATTTTGTGCAGTTTTCTGATTTACTCCTGCCCGCTGATCCGGATCGTAAACGCTTCTCCCACAGGCTCATAGCCTGAGCTCATCTGACCGCTGGTCTCCGGCATTTCCACAGCATACGGCGTTAACGTGATCGATGACGCCTGATCGCTGATATAACCATTATCAATCGCCTGAACTTCCATCCTGCCTTCTTTCTGCTCAGAATGACGCACAAAAAATTCAACCGGATTGCCCAGATCATCCTCTCCTTTGAGCACAAGATCGTAATCATAGCTATCTGATGTCTTTGTAAAATAGATGCTCTGTCCCATGGCGTTTGAGGTATATCTTTCAAAAGTGACCCTGCTGCCATCAGGGAGTGTGACCGTTTCATCCAGAGGCACAGTCAGCGTGTCAAGCGCCAGCTCTTCGCCGGATGCCGTGAAACTAAATGTCCCGATCTTCTCGCCGTTTACCGAATATTGAATCTCCATATCAATATCCCGAGCCGTATCAATATCCGGGAGCTCCTGCTTCCAGTCTGATGCCAGAGTATAATCATCCACCTTAACCGTTCCACCGCTTCCCGCCAGTGATACCATTCTGCCATTGATATACACGGCCATATCATCATGGTAGGACATCTCAGCTTCTGTTGTCTCCATTTTTTCCGGCACTGTCAGCGTATAAGCAATATGCATGCTTTCTTCATCAAGAACCACTTCGTTCAGAGTGACAGAATAGCCTTCTTTTGAAATCGTACTCCCGACTACTGTTTTATACGGCTCAAGATCTTTTGATATTCCCAGCGCCTGTGAAAGATCGTACACGACAGCCTTCACTCCCGCATATACACTATAACACAGCGGTCCTACCGCAGTTCCTGCCATAACGGCACAGAGGACAGCCGCAGCAGCGGCATATCTGGTCCACCGCTTAGATGATGGACGTCTCCTTGATGCAAAAGCCTTTTTCCACTTTTTTACGTCTATCGCACTTACATTTGACACTTCATATTCTTTTGGCTGATGATCCATTTCATTTAACAGATCGTAAACGGATTCTCTCATAGCTGATCTCCTTTCGGCTGCATTCCATACAGGTTCCTGAGCTTTTTCTTCCCGCGGGACAGATGATTATAGATAACAGATTTTGACATTCCCATGGCTCTGCTCACTGTATCCAGGTCCTCTTCCTCTACATACAGCTTCCAGAACAGCTCTCTGTCCGCCGGCTTCAGGCAGCTCAGCATTTTCTCTGTCTCTACGGAGATTTCATTTTCCAGAATCGAGAGTTCCGGCATCTGCCGGTCCTGCTTTTCTCTTCCCATGATCTCCTGATGGTTATCTTCCCATCCGACCTCTAAAAGATGCCGGGCATATCTCCTCTTGCAGTCCAGCGCCTTCAAACGCGCCACGCCCGCGATCCAGTTGGAAAAGGGATTCTTATCTGACCGGTAGGAATCTGCATGCTCCCACACTGCGAAAAACACATCATTTATGCACTCCTCCTCGAACTTTGCCAAATTGCCGAGATGCCTGCGCACAACAGTGTGCGTGGTAAGGTGATTTTGCAGCCACATGGTAAGGAGTTTTTTACATGGTACAGTAAGCACCTTTTTACATTGCACGGTAAGCACTTTTTTACATGACACAGTAAGCAGTTTTTTACAACCCATGGTAAGGACTTCTTTCTACCCTCTGTGGCAAGTTTTATCACAGGAGGAAGTCAGCATCGGTTTGCTTCTTGTATACTGGTAAGCAGTACACAAGAGAGGAGAACTTTATGCTGACGAAAACACAGATGCAACAGATACAGGACCTGAAACTAATGGGTTACACAAAAACGGATATCATCCGCTATTATGAGGCGCGCGGCGAAAAGCCGCCGAGCCGTCCTACGATCAGTAAGTATTACGACATGGATGTTGTCCCTGATGATCCCGGCGCAAAACTCGCAAAGCTCAAAACCTTTGATTCAGAACCTTTTCGGAGCACAATCCTTCGGATCCTGGAAACCAACAGTGGGAAAAGCTTCTGCATGTCATCCGTTTATGATGTCCTGGAAGAGAAATTCATCGAAAACGGGACTTATGACAAGCTCCCCGGGAATGAACAGACACTCAGGAATTACATCCATTATCTCGAGGATTCCGGGCAGGTCAACCGGGAGCCGGAACACCGGCGGGTGTACGACTATGTTTTTGATACACCGCCCGGCGAACAGATGCTGATCGATTTCGGCGAGCAGGCACTCTCACAGGCAAAGCAGATCCACTTTATCTGCCTGTTGCTGCGTTACAGCCGCTTTTTATGCGTCTATGCACAGGACCATAAATACAACTCTGCGGAAGCCTGCCAGGCAATCTATCGGTGCTTCTGTAAGCTTGGAGGCCGGCCGAAAGAGCTTGTCATTGACCAGGATGCCGTGTTTGTCTCAAGTGAAACCTATGGCGAGGTCATTAAGACCAGAACTTTTGAGGACTTCTGTACGGAACAGGATATCCGCCTTTGGGTGTGCAATAAGGCTGACCCGGAAAGCAAGGGACCGATTGAGAACTCCGTTGGATTCGTGAAGAAAAATTTCTTCAGCGCGCGGAAGATCACCTGCATTGATGATGTATGGCGTTCCCTTCCCGGATGGCTGGAACGGAAAAACCGGCGGATCCACCGCACTACTCTGCGTATCCCTGCAGACATTTATAATGGGATTGAGAAAGCGGCAATGCAGCCGCTGCTTCCCTCAGTATATGAAACATCGCCGAATACATTCCGTACTTATGAGATCGCAGCCCTGCCGTATGTTTTATATAAATCCTGCAAATATTCCGTGCCCCGCAGCTATGCTTTCAAGACCGTGCGGTATAAGGTTGTCAGCGGAAAGATCCATATCTATGATGAACAGTTAAACTATATCTGTTCCCATAACCTCAGCGAGCGGAAGGGAAGCATCAATCAGCTTCCGGAACACCGGAAACAGGAATCCGGTGACTGGATCGAGATCATGGAGCGCCTTCGCAGCAAGTGGAACTGTTATGATTTCCAGCACTTTATCAACGGTATAAAAAAGGAGAATCCACGGCATATTTCCAAGCAGCTGCGTGCAATCGAGCAATTCCTGGATGCAGAGAATCCGGATAAATCTCTTGTCGCCCAGGTAATGAAGGAATGCTGTCAGAAATACCGCTATCAGTTTTCTCAGTTCAAGGTTGTCTACAG
>DWYM01000072.1 GCA_019118665.1 Candidatus Mediterraneibacter intestinipullorum | reverse complement strand
GTGATATAGCTGTATATCAGATTCTTAACGGATGTGAGCCGGAAGAATGGGGATTTCGTTTAATTGTAGAAAGGGAAGAAGAAATAGTACTTGATGTAAACGTGCCAGATGACAGCTGGGAAATAAGCAGTCAGAGGCTAGAGGGACAGCATTAGAGGGGAAACAGGACTGCAGGTGCATGGATTGACGATAAAATAAATGGTATAGGAGAGGCTCTTTCAGATTTTGGAAATGCAATTAATCCTTTTAATTGGGAGTGGTAAAAGTGGACAATATGGTGATTATAAAGGATAAAAATAAATTTAAGATTATAGAGATCAATGGTGAAAAATATGTGATAGACATATCATCTCATTGGTGGAGTTGTCTATGTGGTCTTTTTGTATGGTTTTTCCCAATGAAAGCATATTGGCTTGATAAAAATACGGAACTAAAAATTACACAAAATAATGTATTAAATACCATTTTGGGAACGATCGGTTTGATATTGGTTGTCGTATTTTATTCCGTGTTTCGTCCTTTGAGGATAATTGTCACAGGTGAAAAAAAACTGGTGGCTATTATAATAGGATTTTTGCTTATTTTTGGACTTAAATTGTTGTTAAGGTATATAGACCAAAAAACACTCTTTGTCAGGGCGCGGAGAAAGAAGATGATTACTATTTCTTTAAAGTGCTCAAATATAAGTCAAATAGCTAAATGTATATTGCTTGATGTATTTTTACAGGGGGTGATCGGAATAAGTTTCGTGTTCATATATATTTTCTCTGATAATGTGAGCGGAATTTATTTTATGGCATTATTGGGAATATGGATTTTTCTGTCCGTGGGAGAATGGACCAAAAATCCCCTTGGCAATAAAAAATATACTATAACAGTTGATAAGGAGGGATAAGATGTTAGAGATAGGAACGATAGTCTACTTAAAAAAAGGAAGCCAGAAACTTATGGTTATTGGAAGAGGTGTAGTTGTGCCGGACGGAAAAATCAGTAAAATATATGATTATGCGGCGTGCCTATATCCGCTTGGATTTGTGTCGGAGCGTACTTACTATTTTAATGAAGAGAATGTCGATAAGGTATTATTCAGGGGATACCATGATGATGAAGAAGACCGGTTTACAGAACTTTATAAGAAATGGCAGGAAGATAATAAGAATGATTACGAAAAAGGATCTCTTCTATAATACAAAGGGAAGATATAGATTCAGTAATAAAGAAAGTGTGGATATATTATGTCAGATAAAATAAGTGTGGACAAAGAACAGGTGGAACACGATGCAGAAGCAATTGCAAAAGCATCGCAGTATTTTACACAGGTCGATTTAATGCCACTAGATATGCGGAGTACTATTACGGCGAATGAAAACAGCAAAACAGCATATCAAAGGGCTCAGGATGGAATCGCTGCAATGGCGGCGGCACTAGATCAGGATGTGGAGAATATTCGAAGCCTGAATGTGGCATTTGAACAGTTTGACCAGATGATGGGTGAGCTGTCAGCAAGTGGATCTAGAACCCCGGCGGCAACTACGGCGAAATAGAAGGGAGCCTTATGCATAACTCTGATAAGATGACAGAGCCTGAACTATGGGAACAAACCAGGCAGCTAGAGAAAGAAAAGGATGAGATAAGATCTTGGGAAAAAGCAGTACGAGAAAGAGAAGAAGAAGAGGACAGAAAAATTTGTGAGGAATATTTAAAACTGGAATATATGAGAGAGCATGCCGGTGAAGACCATGAAATATTGTTTCTGATTGATGAGCAGCGGAGTCTGCTTGATATGGTTAGGATGAAAAAAGCAGAGTTCGATGATGATCTCGAGAAATATGTTAAAGGGAAAAATGCTGAGAAAGAGGAGCAGCTAAGATCGGTCCGGCAAGCGCTCCATTGCTACAGCAAACACGAAAGACATGACTGAAATGATTGACAATGTGTCGTCTAAAACAGTTTATACAGGTGAGGGAGGTTATCAGGATGAGAGAAGGATTTATATTTGATGAAATAGCAGGGCGGGCGGCAGAACAATCAATCAAAGCGGCAGCGTCAAAGGTAGAGGTAAGAACAGTGTCGGCTCCGGCTAACAGCAATCTCACGGCAATTGCCAATGGGGTGTCATGCTGCACCTGCCAGCGTTCCAGCGTACAGGATTTTAAAGACAATCTGAACACAGATGCCGGGAATATCGGTATGCTTGTACAGAACTTTGTCAAAATGGACACGGAGCAGAAAATGAAAAATATGCAATTGTTTCAGACCAGCGGAGGGCTTCAGGGGAGGACTGATCAATGAAGATCAATAGAAATTATAAAAGCAAAACCTCGGTCTATTCCTCAGATTTTCAGAGGCCAACGCCAGGAGTGGAAGTTACTGATCCGCTGGAAGGTCAGTATAATGAGGATAAACAAGAACTTCGGAACCTCCGGCAAAAGTATGAGCTGCATCAGGAAGCTGACAGGGAGATCGGAAAGATCGAAGAGGAACAGAGGGAAGCTGAGCAGAGGATTCTCCGAACGATACAGGAACTGCGGGAAAAGACCTCTGAGGGCAGTATGATCTATGAGTTAAACGAGATGGAGGAGGGAATCCGCCGTCTTGAGCAGAGACGAGAAGATGCCAGAGAAGAACGAAATACACAAAAAAGAATTCTCATGGGCAGGATAGAAGATAAGGAAGCGCTGTGCAGGAAGTACGAGGCAGAGGGGAGGAAGGAAAAATGGGATTAAAAGTATATCCGGGAGAAATCCAGAGTTTTGCTTCAGACATCAGCAGCAACGTGGAGAGCCTGGCGGGAGGTCTGGAAGAAGCCCTGGTTAAAATTGAAGATTTCGAAACCGAGAAGAACCTGGATGGAGTGGCATGGAGCGGGACAAAGGAGCAGCTGGCAAGCCATAAATACGTTATCCAGGGAATCATCGCTGCCAGCGATATGATGCGTGAGGACGCCGGCAAGCTGGCGTCCGGGGCAGGAAATGAGCAGCTGGATGAAGATGAGCTTCGTGATAAGTTGATTTTCCTGCAGTCTATAAGAGGAGGGCTTACGACCACCCTTCATACCTGCCAGGCAAATAATGGAAGGGTCATGGCTGATGGGACAGTGCTGGATTATACTCCCAGGATCACGATGTATACAGGTCTCTTAAACTCTACGATACACCAGATACACATGTGCGAGGACAAGCTGGAAAGGCTGCGTATAATTGAGAACAATACGAGCAGTCTGTTCCAGGGAGCGATCACCCTTTTTAGCGCAGTGGAAAGTGTGAATGCTTCTCTATCGGGCTCATGGAATGGCAGCGCCTTTACAGCAGCGCCTTCAGCAGAAGCCATTGAACAGATCAAAGGCGGCTGGGAGACTACGAAAACTGTCA
This sequence comes from Candidatus Mediterraneibacter intestinipullorum, assembly GCA_019118665.1. Lineage (GTDB taxonomy): Bacteria > Bacillota > Clostridia > Lachnospirales > Lachnospiraceae > Mediterraneibacter > Mediterraneibacter intestinipullorum. Next base: position 2,172 of record DWYM01000072.1, on the reverse strand, counting down.
GAGAGCTCAGAAGACTTGGGGTCACGATGGAGCAGTATTGGAACATGGAGCGGTTGGGCTACACTGCAGATGAGATTCAGTTGCTCGTGTTGTGCTGTGAAACGGAGGAAGACCGCGAATTTCTCGCGAACCTGATGGAAGAGGATTATATAAAAGCCTTTGCGATAACACCGGGGAAACTATCGGAAGGTATGTCAGTCATAATGGCTGAATATGCAGCGAGGCTGGCGGAACTGTCTATTGTGGAGGATGGATGTAAAAAGCTCCAGGACTTTATCAACGCGATCTACCAGTTCGAAACAACGACTGCCCCGCTCTTCAAACATACTACACAGTTAGAGGGATATTTATCCCGCCTGTATGCGGGCAGCCAGGTCTTGCTGGAAGCAAATTCGTACAGGATCCTCATAGAGGAGGTTGGAGATGACATCAAAGAGAGAAGCTATCTGCTCATGGCGATGTCAAGTCTGTGGGGTTCCCAATACCAGATTTATTCTGAGGCAGACTTCAAGGGCAGCCTGGCACATAATTTCTCCGGTCTTAAGATGGAAGGCCTGAAATATGATGAGATAGAGCATATCTTTTCATTTGACCTTTTATACGAGGTGGATACAGGTAAGTTGGTGGCCTCTTCTGATCTCGGTAAAGGATACGAGGTTAAAATGACAGGGCATGAAAGCGGAAGATGGACGGTGAGTGCAGATGTATTTGAACTGCCCAGTGATCTGGATCATGCTGAATTAAGCGATTCCCTCCGTCAACTCTATGAGGAGAGGGAGAACCTAATGTCCGAGTGTTTTTTAAATGGTGTGACCAATGCTGCGATCGCGGTTATTTCTACATTTAATTTTCCGCTGGGGACTGCACTGGGGTTAATGAAAGCGGGAATACAATCAGACTGGGAGAATTTCACCGATCACAGTGTTGACGGTGTGAAAGAGCTGAATGGGTATAACAAAAACGTTCAATCCTCAGCAGGGGCCATAGGGGAGATAGCAAAGGGATTAGAAGAGTACTTTACAAGATCCAAGGAGATAGAGGAAGCGATCGCAGACAAGAAATCAGAGTATTGGCTGAATATCTTCGGAGCAGGAGGCGGATACGATCTAGAGGCAGGCGGTGAGACTGAGACCTATGTGCTGTATAAAGGAGTACACAACCCGGATACGCTGGAAAAGCTCCGGAAATGGCAGGAAAATGGATTGGTGGGGCTTGACAGCAGCCTCACTGGACAGGAATGGGATGATATTCTCCAGAGGATCCGAGGAACTGATATAGTGAAAAGTAATGCCGAAATATTGCTGAAAGGTGGAGACATCTATGGGATGCATCCGGAAGAATTTTCCGATGCGGCAGAAAAAGTAGAAAATGCAATTGGAGCTAAAAAAGGAAATAGCAATTGGAGTTTGGCATCATATTTTGGAGGAAGCCATTGATGAAAGGTAAAAAAAGAGTTGTGTCCATTTTCCTTATCCTTGTATGTATTTTAGGGGGAACGGTTTTTGTAAACAGGTATGTTTTTTTAGATCTGATAGGAAAACATGTTGAGGAAAGGGAGGTGATCAATACTGTTGAAGAACTGGAGGTTGATAGTGGATACTCCAGGGATGGGAAAAACAGGTACATCGTCCATTTGGACAGGAATCCTGCTGTGGCGGGATTCAATCCAGACTATTATGTCTATCCCGACATGGTGGGGAAAGAGCGGACTATCTGGTGGGATGAAGGGATCTGGTGTAAGGCAAGGTACAGTATTTATGATAAAGCGCAACTGAATTATTATTCCTATGGGAGTGATGAGCTGATACGGACGGTTGATCTCTCCGAGATAATAAATGCCCCGGATTTTCCATACTATATAACAGGCTATGATAGCCGGCCTGTGGTATATCAAGGGAAATGGTGTTTGTCTATGGATGGGTATATTAAGACGAAGAGAGAAAAAGAGTTAACGGATCTCCTGTCTGATCGATTTTACCTGGATCTAGAGACATTAGAAGTCTATCCGGAAGAAGAGAGGCTGTATGAAAGGTATCCACAGGATATACTAGAAGAAGGACGCAGGGTAAGGTGGAAATGGGACTTTGTCAGCCAGAGGAAGACAGAACCTGATATATGGGAGAATAATGGACTGGGTTCTATTGTATGTACGTCTGATGATGTATTCAATGG
>DWYM01000071.1 GCA_019118665.1 Candidatus Mediterraneibacter intestinipullorum | reverse complement strand
ATGTAGACGCACGCGTTATTTTTGTCCAGCGCTATCATGATGACGTACACCCTTGCGGACGGATTTCCCGAACTGAAATCGAATACTTTATCCGGCTTGAAGGAATTCAGTCTGGGAGACCCCTTGGGGGCGATGATCTCAGCCGTCTGGATATCAAAATTTTGCAGATTTTTTCTCTTTGAGCGGTTGTAGATCACATCGATCTGGATATCGTGGTTCAGTAAAATATATTCGTATTCCACATTAAGCCTTGGGAATATAAAATAATATGCTAGTACTGCGACTAACAGTGCGATGGTAAAGGAAAAAAAGCCGAGAAAAGGCATTCCCAGGACGGCTATGGCAACAACCGCCAGGATCACCAGGATACGCACCGGCAAATCATAAGGTTTAGGTCTGCGTGCTACAATCAGTTCATATAATGCATCATTCATGGTTTACTGGTTCCTTTCTGCATGTAGATAATTTATTACCATTGTGGCAATTTTAAAAGTCATGGCGTCTTCAAAGAGACGAAGATCAAGACCGGTACGTTTCTGGATCTGTTCCAGACGGTAGATCAGGGTGTTCCGGTGCATATGGAGCTGGCGGGAGGTTTCTGCAATATTGAGATTGTTCTGTAAGAAACGGTTGATCGTGGCAGCAGTTTCTTCGTCAAACGAATCAGGAATATCTTCGCCGAATATCTCTTTCAGAAAACTTTCGCACAAAGGGATGGGAAGCCGATAGATGAGCCGTCCGATCCCAAGTTCATTGTATGGGAGGATCGTCTGCTCCGAATAAAAAAGCTTTCCCACTTTCAATGCGAGACTTGCCTCCTGAAAAGCATCAGGAAGACCGGCAAGAGTGTCAATAACAGAACTGTAGGCAAGCCGGACCTGGGCAAGTGCTTCTGTGTTCAGCGTATCTACAATGGCACTAGCTGTATTCCGGACATCGTCAGGGTTTTCCAACGAGTGCATGGTGCGCAGGATGACTGTGGCATTGGCAGATATAGGGACAAGATACGTCTTTGTCTGTGATGGAAACAGACTTTTCAGTATCTCTGTCACGGTATCATCCGTGGCTTTTGTCTCAAGCAGAAACAGTACGCGTTTATCGTTCGTGCTTATATGGAGACGAGCCGCCCGGTTATGGATGTCATAAGGTGGTATCCCTCCGGTCAGAAGACTCTGGAGAAAATCAATCTTATTGTACTTCTCCTTGTAAGCTGTGCACAGACAGCGGATCTGGGAGAGAGCCTGCTCTGCCTCCCCGGGGGAATCAACTGACACATCGAGCGTAATGCCGGTGATGCGTCTTAATTCTTGTAGTGCCTTTTGCAATTCCTGTGTGTGGTCCATCTTTTTCCTCGTTCTGAATAAAAGGGCTGCACCCGCTAAAAGTGCAGCCCCTCATATACATGATAAATAAGCGGCAGCTGTCGGTCAGAGCCGATCAGCTGTGAATAGCATCTTAGCAACCGCTGCGCTGCTATTCCAATTTTATAGCATTAGTTTGTAATCGTCAACTCTGTCTCTTTATCAAAGAGATGAATCTTCTCCATATCAAGCGCAAATACGGCTTTATCACCTGTTCTCAGTGTTGTACGCGGGTTAACGCGCGCTGTCATTTGAACGTCCTCTACGTCAAAGTACAGGAACACTTCCGCACCGAGCAGCTCGTAAACTTTGATCGTTGACTCGATCACGCTGTCCGGTGAGTTGCTGATGAATGCCTCTGAATCATGGACATCCTCAGGACGGATTCCGAGAACAACAGTCTTTCCGTCATATCCTCCATCGATGAGAGCTTTCTTCTTGGAAGCAGGGACTTTCAGTTCATACTGGCCAACCTTCAGAGACACATCGTCGCCTTTGATGGAGCATACAGCATCAAGGAAGTTCATCTGCGGGGATCCGATAAATCCTGCAACGAACAGATTGCAAGGCGTGTTGTAAAGGTTCTGAGGTGTGTCTACCTGCTGTACAACGCCGTCCTTCATAACAACGATCCTTGTACCAAGGGTCATAGCCTCTGTCTGGTCATGTGTTACATAGATGATCGTAGCGCCAAGGTTCTCATGAAGCTTGGAGATTTCGATACGCATCTGGACTCTCAGCTTCGCGTCCAGGTTGGAGAGAGGTTCGTCCATCAGGAATACCTTCGGGTTACGGACGATGGCACGTCCCATGGCAACACGCTGTCTCTGTCCGCCGGAGAGAGCCTTCGGTTTACGGTCAAGAAGTTTTTCCAGATCGAGGATCCTTGCCGCCTCTTTCACCTTTTTATCGATCTCTGCCTTCGGGACTTTACGAAGCTTCAGCCCGAATGCCATGTTGTCATATACTGTCATATGCGGATAAAGAGCGTAGTTCTGGAATACCATAGCAATATCGCGGTCCTTTGGCTCTACATCGTTCATGACCTTGCCGTCGATCTTGAGCGTACCGCCGGAGATGTCCTCCAGACCTGCGATCATACGGAGTGTTGTAGATTTTCCGCATCCTGACGGTCCTACGAAGATGATGAATTCTTTATCTTCGATCTCAAGATTGAAATCTTTTACCGCGTGAAATCCGTTCGGATAGATTTTCTGAATACCTTCAAGTGATAAACTTGCCATTGCTATGTAGCCTCCTTCATGAAATCAGTTTCGTTGAATCTGAGAACAGTATATCCCTTCATGGGAAAGGGGACAATGTAACGAGTGACTAAAAAACAGAGAAAAAAATGTACATTTCAACCATAGGGCAAATTCAGCCCCGATACTTGGGGAAGTCAGCCCCATTGATTGGATAAGGCCGGCCCTGCTGTTTGGGTAACACTGCCCCTGCTTTGCTTGCATAAGGCGGCCGACTGCGATAAAATAACTGTAAAAACAGGAAAGATGGGAAAATGATGAAGAGAATATTTATGATCGTTCTGGACAGTTTGGGGATTGGTGCTGCCCCTGATGCTGCGGAATTTGGCGATGAAAACACAAATACATTGGAAAGCATCGTGAAAAGTGAAAAATTTTACTGCCCTAACATGAAGAGGCTGGGATTGTTCAATATTGAAGGTGTGAACTGCGGGACTCCCGAGGATCAGCCTGTGGGAAATTATGGGCGGCTGCGTGAGAAAAGCGGGGGAAAAGATACGATCATCGGTCATTGGGAACTGGCGGGAATAATCAGTGAAAAGGCAATGCCTTTGTTCCCGGATGGATTCCCGAAAGAATTTACCGATGAGTTTGAAAAAAGGACCGGCAGGAAATTTATATGTAATAAACCCTATTCCGGGACAGAGGTAATAAAAGAATACGGAGAAGAGCATATGAGGACCGGAGATCTGATCTTGTATACAAGCGCTGACAGTGTCTGCCAGATAGCGGCAAATGAATCCATCGTTCCGGTGGAGCAGTTGTATGAGTATTGCGAGACCGCGCGCGAGATCCTGAGTGGAGACATGGCGGTCGGCCGCGTGATCGCAAGGCCTTTTGTCGGAACGTCCTCGGACAGCTTCTGCAGAACATCCAACCGGCATGATTTTGCTCTGTCGCCGCCGGCTCCTACAATGCTGGATCTGTTGTGCGGACATGGAAAAGATGTGATTGCTCTTGGAAAGATTTTTGATATTTTCAACGGAAAAGGAATTACTGAAACATATAAAACAGCGGGTAATACAGATGGCATGGAAAAGCTGAGGATGATAAGTGAGCGGGATTTTTCGGGCTTATGTTTTCTGAATCTGGTGGATTTTGACATGCTGTACGGACACAGAAGAGATGTGGATGGGTACGCGCAGGCACTGACAGAATTCGATGGCTTTCTGACCGGGTTCATGGAAACGATGAGAGACGACGATTTGCTTATCATCTCGGCGGACCACGGCTGTGACCCGGCGTATATGAAAACGACAGACCACACGCGGGAAGATGTGCCTGTACTTATGTATAATAGGAAAAATACAAAAGGAAGATCTTACGGAACCTGCGAGGGGTTTACCTGCGCGGCGAATACGATATGCCATCAGCTGGGGGTGGAGAGTCGCTTTTATGGAAAAACATTAGATTTATAACGTTTGTCAGGAAGGCAGAGATCTGGGGAACAGCGACAGTATGCCATCAATCTGGATTGACGAGGGAAAAGAAATTGGATACAATGAAGGCGCAGTAAATTTAGAGGAAAAGAGGAAAATGACCATGGCAAATCCAATTGTTACATTTGAAATGGAAAACGGCGATATTATGAAGGCAGAGCTTTACCCTGAGATCGCCCCGAATACAGTGAAAAATTTTATTTCCCTGATAGATAAGGGATTCTATGACGGTCTGATCTTTCACCGCGTTATACGCGGTTTTATGATCCAGGGCGGATGCCCGGATGGGAACGGAATGGGCGGTCCGGGGTATTCGATCAAAGGGGAATTCGCGCAGAACGGTTTGGAAAATGATCTTGCACATGATCCCGGCGTGCTCTCTATGGCGCGTGCGATGCATCCGGACTCCGCGGGGAGCCAGTTTTTCATCATGCATGAGAAGGCGCCGCATCTTGATGGAGCATACGCTGCGTTTGGGAAGATCACGGAAGGAATGGATGTGGTAAATAAAATCGCGGAGACCGCAACAGATTACGGCGATCGCCCGCTTGAGCCTCAGAGAATAAAAAAAGTGACCGTGGAGCTGTTCGGCGAAGCATACGATGAACCTGAGATGGTATAAGATACTGAAAATTCAGAAAATGATCATGAAATGGATCAGCCCCTTCAGAGGAAAATCGTGAGGATTTTCCTCTGAAGGGGCTGATACTGTTTGTGTATTATGAAATTTTATATTCCATGATATAATCATCCATGATAAAGCCACCGCCAATGTCGGCTTCCTGTGTGTCGATCGTCCTGAAGCCGAGGTGGCGGTACACACAGAGCGTATTATCGTTATATTTGTTGCAGGTAAGCCAGATGGCGGAATATCCGCGTTCCCTGCACAGATTTGCCAGGAAACGGAATGCCTGAGTCGCCAGGTGGCGTCCACGGCATTCCTTTTTGATGTAGAGCCTGCTCAGGAACAGCCTGTTGTCCCCGCCCGGGTGGATGCCTGTGTAGCCGCAGAATTCTCCGTCGTCAAAGATCTGGTAGTATTCATATCCGTCTGCGATCTGTTCGCGCAGGGCAGGATAGGACTGGAATTTTTCTATCATATAACCCACCTGGTCTTTCCCAATAATGGGAGTGAAATGTTCATTCCAGATGATTTTGGCAAGGTCAGCGATCTCGCGGACCTGATGATCGGTTTCTGCTTTTTTTGATTTGAATGCAGTGTTCATGATAAATCTCCTGTGACTGAATCTGATAAACCGTAGACGGTCATGGCAACGCCTGTATCCTGTACGAGGATGTCTTCAGGCATCCGGGAAAATGTCCAGACCACATACAGATCTCCTGACGCTCCCGAAAGGTTGGTGAGCTGGATGAGAAAAGCGGGCCAGAACCAATACTTCGGCACGATAAGGAGAAGCGCTGTCAGGACGATCCCCCATAAGACGACAGGGGCAAGGGCGATCACAAGATAGTTTTTCTTATTAAAATAGGCTTTGCTTCCCGCGTAGGCATACATGCCTGTAAAACCATAATCGGCCTTTTTGCTGCTGTAACGCTTTATAAAAATCCCATGTACGAATTCGTGCAGGAAAATATACAGGACCATGCCGCCGAACATGACCGCAAGCCGGACATGCTGTAAAATGTATGAAGCGGGACGAACAGATGACCGATGAAAGCGCCGAGAGCGAATATGAGAAGTCCCAGCGCGTTTACGAGCAGTGCCAGCTTCGGATTCTTCTGGAGATCGATGTGCTGCAGTTCAGCGTAGCCGTCAGGCAGACTAAAACATGTTTTCATATGTATCCTCCTTTTTACCGGACAGTCTTTTGGATATTTGCTCAGTGCCCGGATGTCCCATAAAGATTCAAGATGACGCAGCCTGTCACGATCAGTATGACTGCTATGATCCCGATCGTGTTTAGCTTCTGCCCAAACACTACGGAGGAAATAACGGCCGTGGCAACAATCCCCCCGGCGCACCATGTAGCGTAGGCCACTCCTAAGTTGATCTTGAGCAGGGATTTTGAAAATGAGCAAAAACAAAGCACATAAAAAATAACACAGCCGGCAGCCGGTATGAGCTTGGAAAATCCTTCTGATGCTTTTAACAGGGTTGTGGCGATTATTTCAAATATAATGGCCGCTCCCAGTAATATATAGTGCATGGTCATCCCTCCGGATCATTTCTTAAAATACCGCTTCTTTCTGAAACAATGATCTCAAGACGATTATACCGCTTTTTATCAGGATACTCAATTAGAAACTGCAGAACATCCGGCGGCACAAAACCGGAGATTAAAAAATTACAGATCAATGCCGTAAGAGAAGAGATTACACAACAAAATTGTTAGCACTCAATTTGAAAGAGTGCTAATTTTCTATTGACTTTTAAATCCCGGTGTACTAGAATATTCTTTAGACGAAGGGGCAGTGCCGGATATCAGGAGAATGTGCCGCCCTGTTAATGATAAAAAGGAGTGTTCAATATGGCAGTGAAAAAAGGAAATTTATCTATTGACAGTGAGAATATATTTCCGATCATAAAGAAATGGGTATATTCCGATCATGATATTTTTGTGCGTGAAATGGTATCCAACGGATGCGACGCCATTACCAAGCTGAAAAAGCTGGACATGATGGGAGAGTATGGGCTTCCGGAAGACTATAAGGCGAAGATCGAAGTGATTGTAAATCCGGAAGAAAAGACGATGAAATTTATCGACAACGGCCTTGGGATGACGGCTGACGAGGTGGAAGAGTATATCACGCAGATTGCGTTTTCAGGAGCGACACAGTTTCTTGAGAAATATAAAGATAAGACCACTGAGGACGACATGATCGGTCATTTCGGTCTCGGATTTTATTCCGCTTTCATGGTTGCTGATGAAGTGCAGATCGATACTCTCTCCTATAAAAAGGGCGCGGAGCCGGTACACTGGGCAAGCCAGGGCGGTACAGAGTATGAGATGCAGGACGGCAGCAAGACGACAGTGGGGACGGAGATCACCCTGTTCTTAAATGAGGACAGCCTTGCGTTCGCAAATGAGTACCGCGCTCGAGAGGTGCTGGAGAAATACTGCTCCTTCATGCCGGTAGAGATCTACCTGTCAAAGGCAAATGCAGAGCCGGAGTACGAGACCATCAATGAGGAGGAGCTCCTCGACACAGACGAGGTGGTGGAGCATATCGAAGAAGCTCCGGAAAAGGACGGCGAAAAGGCAGAGCCGAAAAAGAAAGTTAAGATCGTGAAACGTCCTGTCCCCGTCAATGATATCCATCCGCTGTGGGGCAAGAGCCCGAGCGAATGTACAAAGGAAGAGTACATTGATTTCTACCGCAAGGTATTTATGGATTACAAAGAGCCATTGTTCTGGATCCATCTGAACATGGACTATCCGTTTAATTTAAAGGGAATCCTTTACTTCCCGAAAATCAATACAGAGTACGAGTCCATTGAAGGAACGATCAAGCTGTATAATAACCAGGTGTTCATTGCGGACAATATCAAAGAAGTGATCCCGGAATTCCTGATGGTATTAAAGGGTGTGATCGACTGCCCGGACCTTCCGCTCAACGTATCCAGGAGCGCGCTTCAGAATGACGGATTCGTTAACAAGGTCGCGGAATATATTTCCAAGAAAGTGGCTGACAAGCTGACCGGAATGTTCAAGACAGACCGCGAGAATTATGAGAAATACTGGGATGATATCAGTCCGTTCATCAAATTCGGATGCCTGAAAGACGAGAAATTCGGTGAGAAGATGAAGGATTCCATGATATATAAGAATCTGGATCACAAGTATCTGACGCTGGATGACATCATTAAAGAGAGCAAAGGGAACGCAGAAGAGAAGAACACCTCTGAGGAAGCTGACAAGGCTGAAACCGCGCAGGCAGATACGGAAAAAGCCTCTGGAGAAAGCGAGGAGGAAGAAAAGACCAGTATCTACTATGTGACTGACGAGGTACAGCAGAGCCAGTATATCAATATGTTCAAGGAGCAGGGGCAGGACGCTGTCATCCTGTCACACAACATTGACTCTGCATTTGTAACTTATCTTGAGCAGAAACATCAGGATGTCCGGTTCTTAAGGATTGACGCAGATGTACACGATTCTCTGAAAGATGAAGTGGCGGAAGATGAGAAGGAATCCTTCCAGAAGAAAGCGGACAGCCTCGTGGAAATTTTCCGCAAAGAACTGGGCAATGACAAGCTCAATGTAAAAGTTGAGAAGCTGAAAGACGACAAGGTGGCTTCCATGGCGATCCTGTCCGAACAGGAACGGCGTATGGCGGAGATGATGAAGATGTACGGCATGGGAGGAATGGATCCGTCCATGTTCGGCAGCCAGGCGACTCTTGTGCTCAATGCAAATCATCCGCTGGTGAAGTTCCTCACAGAGCATAAGCGCAGCAAGAACGTACCGATCATCTGTAAACAGCTCTATGATTTGGCAATGCTGGCTCATAAGCCGCTGAGTCCTGAGGAGATGACGGCATTTGTACAGAGAAGTAATGAGATCATGCTGCTCCTGACGAAATAAAATCCGGAAATATGCGTTAAGCCGGGCGATGGGATTGTCTGAAATAAAGGCGAGCTGCCCATTGCCCAGCTTTGCTTTTTGCATATTTCTGGATTTTGTTATGTTTCACATTCAGGATTTTAGAGAACAATTTTCAGAGATCGATATTGAAGGTTTCTATGACTTGTGCTATCATTTGTATAACACACGCCAGAAAGGAAGAGTACCATGCTGATAAAAGTTGATTTTGACAGTGATGAGGCGATCTATGTCCAGCTATGCAACCAGATCATTATGGGGATTGCCGCGTCTGTGATCCGGGAAGGGGATTCTCTACCCTCTGTCCGGCAGCTGGCGGACATGATCGGAGTGAACATGCATACAGTGAATAAAGCATACAGCGTGCTGAAGAGAGAAGGGTATATCAGCCTGGACAAAAGGCGGGGGGCTGTGATCGCACTGGATATTGATAAACTGGAGCAGATGGAGGAGATGAGGCGGGAGCTTCAGATCGTGCTGGCGCGGGGCATCTGCAAGGATATTTCCCGTCGTGAGGTACACGAGCTGGTGGATGAGATATTTGATGATTACAGCTTTAAATAACTACGGATACAGGAGGAGTTTATGCGTATTTCATATACAGAACAGGCAGAGAAGGCGATCCGGTATGCTTCGAAGAAAGCGAAGGAGATGCAGCACCCATACATAGGGACAGAGCATCTCCTTTTAGGATTGCGGTCGGTATATTCAGGGGTTGCGGGTCAGATCCTTGCTCAGAATGGGGTGGAGGAAAAAGATGTGATCCGCCTTATGGATGAACTGATCGTGCCGCCGGAGGACGTCTTTGCGGGGCGGAAGCCGGAGGAGAGCCCGAGATTTAAAGATATTCTGGAAAACAGTGAGAAGGAGGCGCACCGGCTGCACACTGCAAGTGTGGGGACAGAGCATCTGCTTCTCTCCATGATTCGGGATGTTGACTGTGTGGCCACCCGCATCCTGAACACACTGAACATTAATCTCCAGAAGATTTTTCAGGATATCATGAATGCGGCGGGCGTAGATGCGAAGGAATACCAGGATGAGATACAGGACGCTCAGAAGGGCGCCGGGTCCATGACGGAGCAGTTCTGCACGGATATGACAGCCCGCGCTGAGGAAGGCAAGCTGGATCCAGTTGTAGGACGAGAACAGGAGATGTACCGGCTTATGCAGATATTGAGCCGGAGGACTAAGAATAATCCGTGTCTGGTGGGCGAGCCGGGAGTGGGGAAGACCGCGATCATCGAAGGTCTCGCGCAGAGGATTGCCGCGGGCATTGTTCCGGAAAAAATGAGAGATAAGCGCATTTATACGCTGGATCTTCCCGGACTGATCGCGGGGTCGAAATACCGCGGGGAATTTGAGGAGCGGATGAAGGGTCTGATATCAGAGGTAGAGACAAAGGGAAATATCATCCTGTTCCTCGATGAGATCCATACGATGATCGGCGCAGGGGGCGCAGAGGGAGCCATCGATGCGTCAAGTATCCTGAAGCCGTCTCTTGCCAGGGGAGAGATGCAGCTTATCGGAGCTACCACGATAGCGGAGTATCGGAAATATATTGAAAAGGATGCAGCCCTGGAGCGGCGTTTCCAGCCGGTTTCCGCGGAAGAGCCGACGAGGGAACAGTGCCTCCGGATTTTGGGAGGTCTGAAAGAAAAATATGAAAATCACCATAAAGTCATGGTAAGTGATAAAGCGTTGGATGAGGCGGTCCGATTGTCGCAGCGGTATATTACGGACCGGAATCTCCCGGACAAGGCCATCGACGTGCTGGATGAGGCGTGCTCAAAGGTGAGCCTGAGAGGATATAAGGTGCCGGAGAATCTGACAGCTCTGGAACAGACCGTGAGGGAGCTGGCGGCGCAGAAGGAGGAAAGCATACGAAGGGGTGACTTCTCAGAGGCTTCTCTGCTCCAGAAGGAGCAGGAACAGGCGGAGGAGAAACTGGACAGCGTGAAAAAGCGTTTCCGGAAAAAGACCGCGGCTGCGCGGCCGGAAGTGACGGAGGATGACATCGCGGAGGTGGTTTCGGCATGGACGAAAGTCCCGGTGCAGAAGCTTGCGGAGAGCGATACAGACCGGCTGAAGAAACTGGAAAGTGTCCTGCATAAAAGAGTGATCGGCCAGGAAGAGGCGGTCAGTGCTGTGGCGCGGGCGGTCAGGAGAGGGCGTGTGGGCTTGAAAGACCCAAAACGTCCCATTGGTTCGTTCCTGTTTTTAGGACCAACAGGCGTCGGAAAGACAGAGTTGTCCAAAGCTCTGGCAGAAGCCTTGTTTGGTAATGAGGAATCCATGATCCGGGTCGATATGTCAGAATATATGGAAAAGCATTCTGTGGCAAAGATGATCGGCTCACCTCCGGGGTATGTGGGACATGAAGAGGGCGGACAGCTCAGCGACCAGGTGAGGACGCATCCATATTCGGTCATTCTGTTTGATGAGATCGAAAAAGCGCATCCGGATGTATTTAACATCCTTCTCCAGGTGCTGGATGACGGACATATTACAGATTCCCAGGGCAGGAAGGTGGATTTTTCCAATACGGTCATCATCATGACCTCCAACGCCGGCGCAAAGGCGATCGTTGATCCGAAGAAACTGGGATTTGCCGTAAAAGAGGATGCGGCGGGAGATTATAAGAGGATGAAACAGAATGTCATGGATGAAGTGAAACTGATATTCCGGCCTGAATTCTTGAACAGGATCGATGAGATCATCGTGTTCCATGCGCTTGACAAGACACATATGAAGAAAATCGTGACTCTGATGTGCCGTGATTTTACAAAGCGGCTGGCAGAGCAGATGGATATCCGGCTGACTTTAAGAGAATCCGCGAAAAACTTTATCGTTGAAAAGGGGACTGACTCAAAATATGGAGCAAGGCCGTTGCGCCGCGCCCTACAGACAGAACTGGAGGATAAGCTGGCCGAGGCGATCTTAAGCGGGGAAGTGAAGGCCGGAGATCATGTAGAGGCAGGAACAGCAAAGAAAGAGATCCATTTTATCACAACCCGGAACGGAGATAAAAGGCCGGATAAAAAGTGATGGGAATGGCAGAATATTTCGGTAGAAAAAAGCAGGGTTTTATATTATAATAGCCATAGCAGGATCATATCTGAAATACTTAGGAGGAAAAGCGACATGGCAGCAGTGAAAGAATTATTGCGCGCAGAAAATGACGGAACACTCAGTTTTGGAGATTATACGCTCACATCAAAGACAAAGAAAGATAATTATGAATTCGATGGGGATATCTATAAAGTGAAAACATTTGCAGAGATCACGAAACTCGAGAAGAACGGAATGTTTGTGTACGAATCCGTGCCGGGAAGCGCGGTCGAGAATTACAGGGAGACAGAGACAGAAGTTGAGTTTGCTGTCTCTGCAAAGGGTGACGTACAGTTCACGCTTGAGCTAGAGCCGGAGAGTGAATACGAAGTGTTTATCGGCGGAGAGTCCGCGGGCAGGATGAGCACGAATTTAAGCGGAAAGCTCAGTGTCAGCGTGGAACTTGCGGCAGACGAAAATGTTCAGGTGAAAGTCGTAAAGTGCTGATAAAACCGGGGACTGAACGCCAGCGTGGGAATGAAATATCGTGGAACATGCAGAAATAAAAATAAGCTGGGGTGGATGACGTGTCCGCCCCATTTTTGCGCTGATATGTCAGTGCTGATCGATGGGCTGGAAAGGAAAAAGGATGGCAAAAGCGAAAAAGAGTGTATTTTTCTGCCAGAACTGCGGGCATGAGGAATCAAAATGGCTGGGGCAATGCCCGGCGTGTGGAGAATGGAACACATTTGTGGAAGAGAAGATAGGAAGCGGCGTCACAAAAGGAACGATGGCCTCGGCGCGTTCTGTGAGAGAATCTGTCCAGGAAGCGAAGGTAGTCCCGCTGAATGAAGTGACAGCAGATGACGATGCCAGGATCAGGACCGGGATACATGAGCTGGACCGGGTGCTGGGCGGCGGTATTGTGCCGGGGTCCCTTGTGCTTGTGGGAGGAGATCCGGGGATCGGGAAATCTACCCTGCTGCTCCAGGTGTGCCAGAGGCTGGCAGGAGAGAAGAAGGTGCTGTATATTTCCGGGGAGGAATCACAGGCGCAGATCAAGCTCCGGGCGAACCGGATGGGCGCGTTCGCACCTGGACTTTTCCTTTTGTGTGAGACGAATCTGGAGACGATCCGGGGAGTGATCGAGAAAGAGAGGCCGGAGATGGTCATCATTGATTCTATCCAGACTATGTACAGTGAAGAGGTATCTTCAGCTCCGGGCAGTGTTTCTCAGGTGAGGGAGTCCACGAATATTTTCATGCAGCTTGCAAAAGGTCTGTGCATCCCTGTTTTTATCGTGGGACATGTGACAAAAGAGGGAACTGTGGCAGGCCCCAGGGTGCTGGAACATATGGTGGATACGGTCCTGTACTTTGAAGGAGACCGTCATGCTTCGTACCGGATCCTGCGGGCAGTGAAGAACCGCTTCGGTTCTACCAATGAGATCGGAGTGTTTGAGATGCGTCAGACCGGTCTTGAAGAGGTGGAGAATCCTTCGGAATACATGCTCAGTGGGCGGCCTGAGAATGCGTCCGGTTCAGTGGTAGCGTGCTCCATGGAAGGAACCCGCCCGATCCTGATCGAGATCCAGGCTCTCGTATGTCACAGCAATTTCGGCATGCCGAGACGGACAGCGGCGGGGACGGATTACAACAGGGTGAATCTGCTCATGGCAGTCCTGGAAAAACGACTGGGCATGGCGCTGGGAAATTCCGACGCCTACGTCAATATCGCAGGAGGGATCCGCATGAATGAGCCGGCTATCGACCTTGGCATCGTTATGGCTCTGGTATCCAGTTACCGGAACCGTCCCATCGATGAAAGGACGATCGTGTTCGGAGAGGTGGGATTAAGCGGTGAGGTCCGCGCGGTAAACATGCCGGAACAGAGGGTGGCAGAGGCAAAGAAACTGGGATTTGAGACTTGCATCCTGCCGGAAGTGTGCCTTAAGATGGTCAAAGGCATCAGTGGAATCAGGCTGGTGGGTGTCAGGACGATCAGTGATGCCGTAAACACAATTTAGGAAAAGGGCCCCCCTTTTGAAGAGAATATTCAGACGATTTCAGCCGGGAGGTGCAGATGTATGAAGCCATACGCAAAAACAGCAAAATATTATGAGACAGATCAGATGGGGGTGATCCATCACTCGAACTATATCCGCTGGATGGAGGAGGCGAGGGTGGACATGCTGAATCAGATCGGCTATCCGTACCGCCGCTTCGAGGAGATGGGCTATATCAGTCCGGTGCTCCATGTGGACTGTGAATTCAAGAAGAGCGTGAAATTTGATGATGAGGTGAAGATCGTCGTAAGCCTTCAGGATGCCGGAAGAGTGAAGTTTACTCTCCGGTATGATATCTACAATATGTCCGAGGGCGGTGTTTTATGCGCCCGGGGTACCACGACCCATTGTTTTCTGAAAAAAGACGGAAGACCGATAATCATTGATAAAGAAATGAAAAAGTTCTATGAAGAAATGAAAAAATTGCAACCAGGAGAATGAGATCACTGCGAGAAATATAGCTTGACATTATCGAGTAACGATATGAGAGATGGCGATGAAGCGGTCCGGGAGATCAGAAATAAGTAAAGAAAGTGTGTCGGGACAGTGCCCTGCAAAAAGCTCTGTCCTCCAATGCGCTTTTTTATTTTTAAATAAACAGCATATAACAGTTGACAGCAGTTGTTTGCTGTTATATACTGTTTAATAAGAGGAGGACGCATATGAAGGTTATAATCAACAGTTCATCGATGGTACCGATATATGAACAGATCATGGATCGGATCAAGGTGCAGATCACTGCAGGAGATCTGAAAGAAAACGACGTACTCCCCTCTGTCCGGACTCTTGCGAAAGACCTGAAGATCAGTGCTCTGACAGTCAAGAAGGCGTACGATAATCTTGAACAGGAAGGGTACACAGTGACGGTCCACGGAAAAGGCACCTATGTGGCAGCCGCGAACACGGAGAGGATGCTGGAGGAACAGCGCCGGGAAGTGGAGGGCGACCTGGAAAAAGCGGTTGAGAAGGGCCGAAGGTGCGGGCTGAAGGACGATGAGATCAGGGAGTTATTTGATTTGATAATGGAGGACTAGGAGATGCTTGAGATCAATGGTTTGGTAAAACATTACGATGATTTTACACTGAACTGCACGATGAAGGTGGGGGCGGGGCGCATCACCGGACTGGTGGGCGAGAACGGCGCGGGGAAGAGTACTACGTTCAAGGCAGCGCTGGGGCTTATCACATATGATGCGGGAAATGTTACTCTAATGGGGAAAACACCGGCGGAGCTTACAGAGACAGAGAAGGAGAAGATCGGAGTGACTCTGGCAGAATCCGGATTCAGCGGCTATCTGAAGGTGAAGGACGTGGTGCCGGTGCTGGAGGCCATGTACCCTGCTTTTGACAGGACGAAGTTCCTTAATCTGTGCCAGAAGTTCGGAGTACCGCAGGACAAATATATCAAAGAATTTTCAACCGGAATGAAGGCAAAGCTGAAGGTGCTCGCGGCGGTCACACACGGAGCTGACTTTCTTCTTATGGATGAGCCCACAACAGGACTTGATGTGATGGCGAGGGAGGGAATCCTAAATCTGTTCCGTGAATATATGGAAGAGGATGAGAACAGAAGCATCCTTATCAGCTCCCATATTTCTTCTGATCTGGAAGGCTTGTGCGACGACATTTATATGATCCACGATGGAGAGATCGTTTTCCATGAGGATACTGACGTGCTGCTCAACAAATACGGTCTGATCAAGGCAGATGAGGATCAATACAGGAAACTGGACAAAGAATACATGCTGAGAGTACGCCGGGAGAGCTTCGGATACTCCTGCCTGACGGATCAGAAGCAGTACTATCTGGAAAATTATCCGGATATCGTTGTGGAGAGAGGGACTCTGGACGAAGTAATAACAATGATCATAGGAGGGGAGAAGTTATGAAAGGGATGCTGATAAAAGATTTCAGGCTTTTGAAGAATCAGGGGAAGACATTATTTCTCATGCTCCTCGTTGTAGCGGTATTTATGAACCTGCTGACAGATGTCGGACCGTCCTTTATCGTGGGATATATCACGATCATGTTTTCTATGTTTACGGTTTCCACGATAAGCTATGATGAGTTTGACAACTGTTATCTGTTTCTTATGACACTGCCTGTTACGAGGAAAAAATATGTGAATGAAAAATATCTCTATGCTCTGCTGTCGATCATCTTTGCTTGGTGTGTAGGATTGGCGCTGGGAATGATCCTGGTGGTAATCCCATCCTCAGCAGGGATAGGTGCTGCCGAATGGATAGAAACCTGTCTGGGGTATATTTTTACAGCATGGATCTTTGTGGGTATCCTGATTCCTCTGAGATTGAAATTCGAATCAGAAAAAGCAAGGTATGCGAATCTCATTGTGATACTGGGCGTGATCATCGCTGCTTTTCTGGCGGCAAGCGCCATAGAGTATGTGCCTGAGGAGATCGTAGGGACAGGAAAGCAATGGTTCTCAGGGCTGGGCTCCAGAGGTCTCATGGTATTGTTCGTCGGTATTACCATTGCGGTGGTCATTATTTCCTATCTGTGCAGCCAGCGCATCATGGCGAAGAAAGAGCTCTGAGATGCGTTAGGAAAAGGAACGGTATCTGCCCGAAACGCGGCTTGGACAGGATCACAAGGACGCCGGAAAAATAGAGATATGCTAACGGCGATAATATTTATAACAGGAGACAGGTGCGGTATACGCGGGAGAAATTCCGCGCATGCCGCACCTGCTTGTATACTGTCAGCGGGTCTGCGGCTCCGGGCATGGAAAACTTGAAAAGCGGTGTTCCATAGCGAGGAGCATCGTGGTAAAATAAGGAGAAAGAACCGGGAGGAGTTCGAGGACATGGCAAAAAAAGATGAGTATATCGAAGAGGCTTATAACGAATTGAAAAAAATTGAGTCTTGACGAGCAGAAAAGGCTGGAGTATGAACTGAGGCAAAAAGCAGTCCGGGACCATAATATGATGTTGAAAAGCGCAGAGAAGCTCGGAGAAAAGCTCGGGGAAAAACGTGGAATTGAGATCGGAAGAAAGCAGGGAGAGAGGCTCGCGCTAAAACGCATTGTGGAAAATCAGTTAAAGGCGGGGAAGACTGCGGAAGAAACCGCGGAGCTCCTGGAGCTGGACCTTCAGGAAGTCAAAAAGCTGTCAGAGAAACAAGAGCAGGTATAGTACGAATGGAGGGAATCCTATGGGATATATTTATTTCGCTCGTCATGGGCAGACCGTATGGAATGTGGAAAATAAAATCTGTGGTGTAATAGACATCGAGCTGACGGAAAAAGGGCACCGGCAGGCAGAAGAGCTTGCGGAAAAAATCCTGGAAGAGGGGACACACATTGACGAGATCATCTGCTCGCCGCTGGTGCGCGCTGCGGAGACGGCAAGGCATATCTCGGAGGCCACCGGAGTGCCTATGCGTGTTGAACAGCGCCTGACAGAGCAGAACTTTGGGAAATATGAGGGCACGGCCCGGGATGGAGAGGAGTTCGGACGCGCGAAAACCTGCTTCGCAGACAGCTATGGCGGCGGAGAATCCATGATCCGGTTCTGCCACAGAATTTATGGGCTGCTGGACGACATCAGAGACGAGGCGGAAGAGAAGGTATATCTGCTCGTAGCGCACAACGGAGTGGCGAGGGCGGTGCAGTCATATTTTACGGATATGACAAATGAGGAATTTGCGAAGTATGGGATCGGAAACTGCGAGTTGAGAAAATTTGAGTTTTAAGAGATCAGACAGGCATTCCGGGCAAATGTGAAGAATAAATAAACCCCGGTCAGAGGAAAGCTGCGCGAACAGCCGGCTCCCTTTGACCGGGGTTTTTATCTGCTATGAGATAACAGAGTTTTCAGTCCATTCATACATATTATCTGTTTTATTGCTCTGCCGCTTTATTGATGCAGTTGATCGCGTTCAGGCTCCTGGGGTATCCAATGTAAGGCAGGCACTGGGATACGACCTTAATGAGGAAATCTTTATCATTTCCCATATTCATATTACCCTGGGCATGGCCTGTGAGCTGAGGTTCACATCCGCCCTGCGCGGCAAGGAAACAGAAGGTGATCATTTCTCTCTGTCTCAGGTCGAGACCTGTGCGGGTATAGTAGTCGCCGAAGCAGTTGGCGGCAAGCCAGCGGTTGATATGTCCTGCTTTCCACGCCTCTTTCATCTGCTCGCCGAAGATGTCAGCCTGGGTCTGGATCCCTTTTTCAAGGCGGTCCTCCATAGTTGTTGTCGCCTGGCCTTCCAGCGGAAGCTCAACTCCGCGGGCCGTCAGGACCTCATTTGTGGCGTCAAGGAAAGGAAGCACACGTCCGATCCCGAGATAGTCCACTGCCTGATACACAATCTCTTTCACCATGACCGGGGTCAGTCCCGCATCCAGCGCCCGGGGCAGCTCCATGCGGAATGCATCAATGCCCTGGCAGCCGAGAAGAGTGGCGATAATCGCCATATGGCGGGTCACATCGTCAAGCTGCTGCCCTTCCTCATTGACGACTTCGTCAAAAGCAAAATGTTCAAATCGCTCCATAAATTCAGGATCTGTGTCATAATAATTTTTCATTATAAAAGCCTCCTTATGGGATTAATTTTGTTGTTCTCCCTTCATTATAGCTCTTATGAATGAAAAAAGTCTAATGCTTATCCTAAATCGCGGCAGATGCCTGAAACGTATTGATCCGGCAGATGATATACGTCTGAAAAATTTACTTTCTCCACGTTATTTGACAAGGTGAGCATACTCTTTATGCTTCTCGAACCAGCCCTGCGCGTATGAGCAGGTGGGTACAGCTTTAAGTCCTCTTTTTTCCAGATCAGAAACAAGCTCCTGCATCAGCTTTCCGGCAATCCCCTGTCCTCTGAGAGAAGCGTCTACAAACGTGTGGTCCACGTCCACGGTATTCTCGTCTATATTCGGGAACGTGATCTCTGCAAGCAGGCTCCCTGTGTCAGAGTATAATGCGATCTTGTTTTCTTCATGTGTAAAATTCATGGTCATTTATCCTTTCTTTTCTGTAATATTTGATCTGTTATAATGATTATACATGATAAATCCAAGTAATGCAGTAAATAATTCCACGATCGGGCAGGTTAGCCACACACCGGTCATTCCCCACAGGGCAGACAATAAAAACGCCATCGGTATGATAAGCGCCAGCCCTCTTAAAATGGACAGGATATGTGCGGGCAGGGCTTTTTCTATAGAAGTAAAAAAAGTCGCTAAGACCGTATTATATCCGATAAATGGGATGGCTGTAAAATACAGCTTCAGTCCAGTGACTGCGATCTGCTGCAGCCGGATGTTATTTTCGCTGTTAAAGACGGCGGTGATCGGCTGCGCGAAAACAAAAATAATCAGGTAGACTATGAAGGATACGGATAGAGTGGTGATGAGAGCGTATTTCAGCATTGTTTGTGTCTGTTTCTTATTTCCGCCTCCGTAAAATGTACTGATCAGCGGCTGGACGCCCTGCGCGATGCCTGTATATATGGCAACGATCACAAGAGAGATATTGGCGACCACGCCGTAGGCAGCGACGCCGGTATTTCCCTCCAGTCCAAGTATGATCATATTAAAGACGATCATCACGATCCCGGATGAGCTCTGTGTGATCAGCGACGGAAAGCCTAAGGACAGATCCTGCTTTGCGATGCCAGCGCTTGGTCTTGTTTTTATAAGGTGGAACGAATTTTTCTTTTTTATCCAGTGAGGGAGCATCATGATGATACTGATGACAGGCGATAACCCGGTGGCAAAAATGGCTCCGAAAATGCCCATCCCCAGAGGAAAAATGAAAACATAATCCAAAATGATATTCGAAAAACTGCCGATCAGCATAGCGACCATGGAAAGCTGAGGGCTGCCGTCGTTTCTGACAAAGCAGAGCAGTACATCGTTTAAGATAAAGGCGGGGGCAAAAAGCAGCAGCCATTTCAGGTAAGTGTCTGTCATATCCAATACAGCGGCGTCCGCTCCCAGGAGAACAGACAAATGTTCTGAGAGAAACAGACCGGGCAGGAAAAATGCAGCTGAAAAAAGCAGGGCAAGATAAATGGTATTCGTATAGATCCGGTTGACCTCCACGGATCTGCCCTGGCTTTTGCAGACGGAAAACTTCGTTGCGCCTCCCATTCCCAGCATAAGTCCTGTCCCATGAATAAAGTTATAAACAGGAACGGCAAGATTTAAGGCGGTAAGTCCGTCCGCTCCCAGACCCATTGACACGAAAAACGTGTCGGCTAAAATGTAGCAGGACACGCCCAGTGTTCCCAGTACGCTCAAAAATGTATAATGGGAAAAATCCCGCATATAAGATCTCTGTTCCATATTTTCCACTCCTAAAATCACAAAAAAATAGCGTCAGAGCTTTCTATCTCCAACGGCCTACCGATAGAAAGTCCGGCGCTCCACTCCTTACCCGGCGGCAAGGCAGTGCCAAATCTTATTAATATTTATACTATACGGAAACGAGAAAATCAATAGCGGATTTTTATAGGATTTTTATGGGCTGGCGTATGACGGTTTTAAGTTTTTCCGGCGCAGTCCGCCTGGGATCACTCAGGTAGATTTCGTGGTGCAGGCGTTCCCCGGAGAAATCCGGCTGATATCCGCATTCGGAGAGAAAGTCCTCCATCTTCCGGAGGGTGGCGGGTTCCTCATCGTAGCTTCCGACATGCATGCACTGGACACAAAGCCCTTCATGATATGTAAAGAACTCTGCAGGGGAAAAGTCAGTCTGCTTTTTCTCCTCTGCCTCCCATACCGCCCAGTTAAATTCTTCTTTTGTTACAAATTCCGGCAGCCGTATCATAGAGATCCACCGGAAATTTTCCTTGTGGGAGTAGTCGATCCCTGTTATGCCGTCCTGCCACCACAGCCCCTCCAGAGGAGGGACTACATAAGGAAAATAGCCCTCGATCCTGTGGCTGCCCTTGTAACTCATCTTGATAGTGAATGAGATGCCATAGAGGAGGCTGATTGCCTTTTTATATTCTCCATTCGGATCGTTTGGATTTCCCTTCCCGCGCACGGCAACAAAATTCATTTCCGGTATGTCTGCGATTCCCGGAGTCTTGGGCGGAAGGTAGAACTCTTTGTATTCTTTCTTATAATCAAATGTCATGTGGGGTCCTCCTCTTTCACTATTTTTTAAATGATGGTAAATCATTGATAGTTTTCCTGCATCCTGAAAATAATGCTCCTGAGTTCAAGTCGGATCTCTTCCGGTTCCAGAAGCCGGACCTTATCCCCAAATGTCAGGAGCCAGGAGATCAGATTCTCTTTATCTGTATAATCAGCATGAAACAGCAGAGCCCCATCTTTCTGCTCATCAAAGTATTCCATGCCGAAGTCTTCTATAAGCCGCCATTTGCATTCGGGCTGGAAGAGCGCCTTCACCCGGATACCGCCGGGGAAGATCCGTTCATTTCTCAGATTCGGCACGGGCGCCTTCCGACCGGGAAAATGTTCCCCGGTCAGATGCAGATTTTCCATCCGGTTCAGCTTAAAAAGCCTGAAATCGTGACGCATACAGCACCAGCCCCACACATACCAGCTTGACCAGCGGAAGATCAGATAATATGGCTCTATAATCCGGCAGCTCTCACCATGGGGAGAGTAATACTGAAATTTAAGAAGCGTCCGGCTGTCGATGCCTTTGCGGATCAGATCGATCTTCGGGGTCAGAGACCCTTTGTACCATGAAGAAAGATCGATCAGAATGGACTGGTCACCTGTCATGAAATCAGAAGAACCGGCGGAGAGTTTTTCCATTAACTGTCCGTAACGATTTGTGCCGTTGATACTGTCCAGACTTCTGAGACCCGCCAGAATGTCTTTCATTTCCGAATTTGTCAGCAGTGTGCGGTCGATTTTGAAGCCTTCCATAATAGAAATACCGCCGTTTATACCCTGTTTTGTCACTATCGGGATTCCTGCCTGACACAGAACGTCGATATCTCTGCTGATCGTTCTGCGGGATACTTCAAAATGTTCGGCAAGCACCGGGGCAGTGACGGTTTCTTTTTGCAATAATATAGACAGGATTCCGATGAGGCGGTCAATTTTCATATTCTGTTCCTCCGAATGATCTGTAGCTATTGTATCATGGAAAAGATGCCATCCGTATGTCATGTTTGTGTTTTAATCTGACGTGTATTGGACAACTTCCTGACTGTCCGGCATTATTTGCGTTTCCGCCATTTTTAAGTTGCCTGTGAAGCTTATTTATAGTAGCATTAAAATAGCATAAAATTAAACAGAATTTAAGCGGAAGGGAAAGGAGATACAATATGGGACTTATTAAGGCGGGGATCGGCGCTCTGGGCGGAACTCTGGCTGATCAGTGGAAGGAGTTTTTCTGCTGTGATTCCATGGATAACAATGTTATGGCTGTGAAAGGACAAAAACGCACCGGAAACCGTTCCAGCAATCTGAAGGGGGAAGATAATATCATTACCAGCGGCTCCGGGATCATTGTGGCGGATGGCCAGTGCGCGCTGGTCACAGAGCAGGGGAAGATCGTCGAGGTATGTGCCGAGCCTGGAGAATTTACCTATGACGCCTCAACAGAGCCGAGCATCTTTTCCGGTGATCTGGGAGAGGCGCTGGAGGCAGTGTTCAATACCATAGGAAAGCGTTTTACATATGGCGGTGATACAGGGAAAGATCAGCGCGTTTACTATATAAATACAAAAGAGCTGGTAGACAATAAATTCGGAACTCCTAATCCTGTGCCGTTTCGGGTTGTAGACCAAAATGTGGGGCTGGACATAGATGTATCCATACGATGCAGCGGCGTATACTCTTACAAAATCGTAAATCCTCTTTTGTTTTATGCAAATATCTGTGGAAACGTGGAGAGAGAATATACGAGGGATCAGCTTGAGACTCAGCTTAAATCAGAGTTTATCAGTGCGCTCCAGCCGGCTTTTGCTAAAATATCCGAACTGGAGATACGTCCCAACGCCATCCCCGGGCATGTGGAGGAGCTCTGCGATGCGATGAATGAATCTCTCACGAAGAAGTGGAAAGAGTTAAGAGGGCTGGCAGTGATGTCCGTAGCCATCAGTTCCCTTACGCTTCCCGAAGAGGATACAGAGCTGATCAAACAGGCTCAGAGAACGGCGGTGCTCCGCGATCCGTTCATGGCGGCGGCGACCATGGCGGGCGCACAGGCCGAGGCCTTGAAAACAGCCGCAGGAAACAGCGCCGGGGCAATGACCGGATTCATGGGAATGGGAATGGTTTCCGGGGCGGGAACGAATGTCCAGGACCTGTACGCAATGGGCGCTCAGCAGCGTATGCAGGAAAAATCTGTACAGACACAGCCGTCTGCTCCGGAAGCGGCAAAAGAAGATCAGTGGCAGTGTACCTGCGGGGCAGTGAACAAGAGGAAATTCTGCGCAGAGTGCGGAAAGCCCAAACCGGCTGATGGATGGACATGCGCCTGCGGAGTGGTGAATAAGGGGAAATTCTGCACGGAATGTGGAAAGCCAAAGCCGTTGGGAGAGCCTCTGTACCGCTGTGACAAATGCGGCTGGGAGCCGGAAGATCCGCACCATCCGCCGAAATTCTGCCCGGAATGCGGCGATATGTTTGATGACAACGATATACAATAGGAGAAATTAAAATGTCAGAATTGTTACAATACAAATGCCCGAACTGCGGTGGTGCGATCGAGTTTGACAGTTCCCTGCAGAAAATGAAATGTCCGTATTGTGATGCGGAGTTCGATGTAGAGGCGCTGAAAAAATACGATGAAGAACTAAAAGAAGAAAATGCAGACGAATTGACATGGGAGACCCACGCCGGCGGTCAGTGGAATGAGGGCGAAGCGGACGGCATGAAAGTCTATATGTGCCAGTCCTGCGGCGGAGAGATCGTATGTGACGAAAATACAGCCGCGTCAAGCTGTCCCTACTGCGATAATCCGATTGTAATGAAAGGGCAGTTTTCCGGTGAATTAAAACCGGATTATGTGATTTCCTTCAAGCTGGATAAAAAAGCGGCAAAAAAGGGGTTTTTGAACCATCTGAAAGGAAAGCGGCTTCTTCCCAAGGTGTTTAAAACAGAGAATCATATTGATGAGATCAAAGGGATCTATGTACCATTCTGGCTATTTGACTCAGATGTGGATGCGAACATCCGGTATCGTGCGACCAGAGTGAGAAGCTGGTCCGACAGCCGCTATAACTATACTGAGACCCGATATTTTTCCGTGCGCAGAGGAGGCAAGATCGCTTTTGAAAAAGTGCCGGTAGACGGTTCCTCTAAAATGGCGGATGATCTTATGGAATCTCTGGAGCCTTTTGATTTCCGGGAGGCTGTGGATTTTCAGACTGCGTACCTGGCAGGATATCTGGCAGATAAATATGATGTCACTGAACATCAGAGCGAAGAGCGCGCGAGTCAGAGAATCAAGACAGGAACAGAAGACGCGTTTAAATCCACTGTCAAAGGATACAGCACGGTGGTGCCGGAAAGCAGCGGCGTACGTCTGTCAAACAGCAGAGCAAAATATGCGCTCTACCCGGTATGGATATTAAATACAACATGGAATGGTGAAAAATACAGATTTGCCATGAATGGGCAGACCGGGAAATTTGTGGGAAATCTGCCACTGGACAAAGGCGCTTATATCAAGTGGCTGCTTGGGCTGACCGCATCCATTAGCGCTGCGGTATTTGCCGTATTCTATCTGTTATGGCTGTTATAGGGAGGGGAGAAAGTTGAAAAGACAAATACATAAGAAAAAACTGGCGTTGTGGGGGATTGCTGTTTTGTCTGCGCTGTCTCTCATCTGGTATGCGCCTTTGCAGACATATGCGGCTGTTGGGTGCGGTGAGGAACTCATTCCCTCCGGAGGCACGATCCCTCAGGAACGGCTGCAGCCCAGGCTGGTGGATCAGGCAGATCTGCTGACGGATACGCAGGAGACCAGTCTGCAACAGGAGCTGGATAACATCAGCGAAAAGCTAAATTTTGATGTGGCGATCGTGACAGTGGACAGTACGGGCAGCAGGACGCCCCAGGCTTTTGCGGATGACTACTACGATTACAATGGATTCGGAATGGGAACCAATGCAGATGGAGTGCTCCTGCTCGTAAGCATGGCTGAAAGAGACTGGCATATTTCGACTGCCGGTTTTGGGATCACCGCGTTCACGGACGCGGGGCTGGATTATATATCGGATATCTTCGTGCCCTATATGAGCGATGGAGATTATATGAAAGCGTTTGAAACATATGCGGATCTGTGTGAACAGTTTGTCACCCAGGCAAAAAACGGACGTGCCTATGATAACGGAAATATGCCCAAAGTCCCATTTAACTTGGTTAAGTATGCGGGGATCGCTTTGATTGGAGGGGTGGTTATAGCTCTGCTCATCGTAGAAGTGATGCGGCGCAGCCTTCAAAGCGTCCGGCCTCAGCGGTCAGCAGGAAATTACATAAAAAACGGAAGTATGCACATTACAGACAGTGAAGACCGCTTTCTGTATGCAAACGTGAGCAAAAGGGCCAGACCTAAGAGCAGCAGCGGATCGAGCAGCCACAGATCCTCGTCAGGGCGAAGCCATGGAGGACGCGGAGGGAAGTTCTGATTGCCGTATTGAGGACAGGATGGCGCTGGCACACAGAATAAAAACAGCGCTTCCCATGATGTATTATTACTATATATAATGATGAAGATGAAAAGGATACCTCAAAGACATATTCAGGTATCCTTTTTGAATTCTAAAACAGAGTGACCGATACGGCAGAAAAAGCGAACAGAATAAAAGAATTGTATGAATTGTCTGAAATAAATAAAAAACGGAAAAAACATTGACAATTCACTTTGCCGGTGATAAGATAGCATCTGTCGCTGATGTGGGGAGATGCTCCAGAGATCTGGCCGACCGGAGACGCGGTGGCGGAACGACCGGAGGGCAGCAGGAAATCTTTCCGAAAATCAATGAAAACAGCATAGAAAACCATGCCGTAATAGGGTGGAAAAAGTTGTTGACAAATGCAAAGCGATATGATAGCCTATACAGGCTGTCACCTGAAGCGGACCGGGAGGAAAGCATAAAGGACAGAAAAAGCAAAAAAGTTCTTGACAAAGTAAGGCTGGCTTTGATAGAATATCGAAGCTGTCGCATTAAAAGAAGGACAGGAACCTTGATAACTGAACAATAGACAACAACCCTTGAAAATTTCTTTAAAGAGAAAATTTCTAAGAACGGTTCAAACGAACCAAACACAGTAAAAAGGGAAGAATTAGCTAGTAGTTAGTTCTGACCTGGAGACAAACACTTTTAACGAGAGTTTGATCCTGGCTCAGGATGAACGCTGGCGGCGTGCCTAACACATGCAAGTCGAACGAAGCGCTTTACTTTGATTTCTTCGGATTGAAAAGTTTTGTGACTGAGTGGCGGACGGGTGAGTAACGCGTGGGTAACCTGCCTCACACAGGGGGATAACAGTTAGAAATGACTGCTAATACCGCATAAGACCCCGGCACCGCATGGTGCAGA
>DWYM01000070.1 GCA_019118665.1 Candidatus Mediterraneibacter intestinipullorum | reverse complement strand
TCTTCCGGATTATTATGCTGGAATAAAGGGATTTGAGGTTTCAGAGGATTCAGAAGAGGTCACGGTTATGATTGATCAGGAGGCTGTCGTCCAGTATGGAGAGAAGGGAACCGGGAGAAAGAGCGGATTTTCCTTCACTGTACCGACTACGACCAATCAGCAGGAAAGTGCGGCCTCAAAGTTTTTTGACAAGATGTCTAAAGATCTGGATGGAACATATGAACTGACAGAGGACCTTGACGCATCTGGACTTGCTGACGCGGCAGCGGCGGTAAAAGGGACTTTTACCGGAACATTAGATGGCAAGGGACACAGGATTAAAAATCTGGACCGGCCGCTGTTTGAAGTATTGAAGGGCGCCAAGATCAAGAATCTGGTCATTGGGAATGCTACTATTACAAAGAATTCCAAGGGCATCCTAGCAGGACAGATTCTGAATCAGTCACAGATTACATCTACATATATTGTTGATTCGAGTTTGATAAACAATCAGAACCAGATCGGGGGATTTGCAGGGGTTATCACGAATTCCACGGTAAGCAACAGTGCAGCTATAAATATCACTATTAAGGGCTCTAATACTATCGGAGGGATTGCAGGGCAGACCAACGGCACAACAAAGATAGAAAACTGCTATGTGACAGGTACCCTTGAAGGCACTCTGTCCCATAATCTTGGGACAAGAGTGGGAGGCATCACCGGATGGCATTCCGGGAAAGCCATTGACCACTGCTTTACAAAAGTCAGCATCACAGCTCCGGCAAAAAAGGGAAACGGCGGAATTATCGGCGGACCGGGCAGCGGTCAGGTGACGATAGAGAACAGTTTGAGCATGAGTACCGGAACTGCGTATCGGATCGCGGGATTTGACACTCTAAATAAAGCGCAGTCTGTGTATGAGTATACAGAGTCAGACAGTGCTACCAATATAAATGATAACAACACTGTCAAGGAGACTTCGAATATCTATAACAAAGACTTTTACATAGAAACGCTGGGATTTTCAGAGGATATATGGAACTTTGACCTGTTAGGCAACGAGATCCTTCCAAGCTTAAAGGATGATCCGGTTCCAAAGAAGATAGATGAATATGAGATCCATGATAATGAGAACGAAATTCCAAACTATAAGGAAGTGCGAAAAAACAGCGCATATCAGGCGAATAAAGAAATCGCATATGCGAACATGGCGAAACTGATGCCTTTTGCGGATACTGCTTATTGGGTGGAGAGTGGAAACAAGATAGACAGTTATGACGCTCTTGCCTTTCGCAAAATAAAAATGATTCTGCCGCTGGGGGATGGGAACAGCCTTGTTTCTTCGGTGACTGAGTCAGAGGAAGGCGTTATAAAGAAACTTCGGGTCATATATGACAATGACCAGACGGAAGATATCGCAGTACAGTTTGAAAAAGAAGTGGGCGGTGCAGTTGCACAGTATAAAGCGGCCAACAGAGGCGTGAGCTACCAGTTCGAGAAGTATATCACCAGGATTGATGCGGAAATGCTGGATGAGGTCGTGGAAAAGGCGGAAAGTCTCGATTATGCGAAGCAGATCTCGCTGTTGACTGACGAGGAGGAGAGCAGGCTCTATACAGACTATTATAACGACACTGTGAAACCGAATCTTGAAGAAGTTCTTCTGAAATGGATCGGGGCCGGAGATGAGTTCCCTACATACTGTACGCAGGAGGGCGTGAAAGAACAGGTGAAAGCCGCCCTGCTTAATGAAGACAATTTAAAGCGTTTTCTGTACGGCTACAATTATATTGATAAATGGTACCATATTGAATTTGGCGGAGTGGTCTTAAGTGACGTGCTCTATTTCAATGGTACTGTGTTCTCTGAAGACTTTACAGCCGATTACCTTACAGAAAAGGTGTTAAGTGTCGGGCAAGGACTGCGTGCAACAAACCGTACTCAGGACTTTTACAGTAATGTACTGCAGAGTGAGACGGGGAAAGGGATGATGGATTTCCTGACATGGATGGCAGAGCGGGTAGCAAGGTATGTGGATGCCAATGATTGGATGAAGGATAATTTTGATGGTATTTTAAAAGAACAAGATCGGGATCAGTCGGACGGAACAACACGGTACCGGATATGGGATATTATGGAGGGCTTAAGCGGCAGGATGAACCATATTCTGCCCATACTGACGGCACCGCAGGAAGATATGTATATGATATCCATGCCGTCACAGCTTATGATCGGAAGCTTGAACAGATATCCTGAGTATCACCAGGCCAACGGACGACAGAAGATGGAGGAGATCATTGACGCTTATGCGGCTCGGATGGGTCATTTTTATGGGGTGTCAGGAAACCTTGTGCCAGACTCATCTGATATTCTGAACGGATTTGTCAATATCCAGTATGACACAAGATTTTCATTTCCAAAATCCGACGGTATTACTGCAGGAACGCAGGAACCGGGTAAGACCAATGATCCTGTAATGAAATGGGTTTATGAAGCGGTCAACTCATGGCCTGCGGGAAATGGAAGCGGCGCATATGCCAATGGGACAAATGTGTGGTGGGCTGTATATGCGGCATTGAAAAATGATTTGAGTACAACCACTCATGAGACAGCTCACAATCAGGATGGAAGATATTTCTACGCGGGGGCGGGAAGAAGAGCCGGAACCGGCGGGGAGGCCCATGCGGATGGAAATATCGCGCAGGACATTGTGGATGGAAGCACAGTCTTCAATATGAGTACTGAAAAAGATATGAACTCTGATGTAACGAATAACTTTAGTTATACAAGGATCGACACACCGGAGAAAATTCAGGATTACTATAAAGATATGTTTGACACCATGTATGTCCTTGAATATATGGCAGGACAGGCCTTCCTCGAACTGACGCCGGAGCAGCAGGCAAAGGTGGCGGTTCAGGTGACTTATACAGGCAAAGATGGAACTTCTCTTAAGGCAAATAACAAGAGACTGACAGCGGCAGACTTTGAGAAAATGAATCTGCAGGATATGGAAGATTTGTGGGACAATCAGATTGCAATCAAAGAGACAGGGGCACAGGCATCGGCGAAAGGCGGTGCATATGGCTGGGAGTCCTTCTATGATTCTAACTGGTATCAGATACATAACGACGAGGGAAGCGGAACGGCCAAGAGTTTCCGCAGGCTGGGACAGGAGATGCTTGGCGTAGCCGGATATATGGACGGATATGTGACTTTCATGTCAGGCAAGAGCGAAAATGACCTTGACGCCCTGAGGAAAATTACCAATGACCCATCGATCACATGGAAAGACTATAAAATGAAGCGCTATCAGGAGGTTGCGGAAAACCTGGAAAAAATTCCATATTTTGATTCTGACGAAGTGATCGAGCAATTCAAGGAAGCCCTGGCTCAGGATGCAAAGAACGGAAACAGAAATCAGACAAATGGAGTGAAAAGGCTTCTCTACGGTACGGTCAAGAGGGCGACAAATGACTTTACTAACGGTACGATTTATGAAGCGCCTCAGCAGACATCTATTACATCAGCCCAGCAGCTGGTTGATCTGGCAGAAGCGAATGAGTTTGGAAACTACCGTTTGGATGAGGATATTGATTTCAGTGAAATCCAGGCAAAGGATGGATACTATATTGAGAAACGTTTTATCGGAATCCTTGATGGAAACGGACATAAAATAACCGGAATGAACAGCACGCTCTTTAAAGAGTCTGCCTATGCCCAGATCAGTGATCTTACTATAGAAAATCCGAATTTTGGTGATTCCGTGACTTCCATGCTGGTAGGAACAGCCAGAAACTTCTCCGTAAGAAATATTACAGCGCTGGAGACAGGAAAAGAACTGCCTCTGGTAACGACCAAAAAGGGAACGTATAAAGAGTACGGAACAATTGACATCCAGATTGGAAGGATAAAGATCAACACTGTGGAGCAGTTCCTTGCAATCGGAACAGATGCAGAGAGCCTGGCGGGAAGTTATGTTTTGGCAGCAGACCTTGACTTTAGTGGTGAAGAAATATCTAATGTTGCAGTTAACGGAACTTTCACAGGTGAATTAGATGGCGCCGGCCATAAGATCGTTAATCTGAGCGGTGTAGTTTTCAGTAATCTGTCAGAAGCGACGGTGACCAACCTGGGTATTGACGGAGGCAATATCACAGGTGACGCGCAGAGAGGAAAACTGGCAAATAAAATTGACCGCTCGACAATAGAGAAGGTTTATCTGGGGAACTTCAGTATTCAGAACAATGCGGCACAGGTGGGCGGTCTTGCCGGAATCATAACCGGAAGCACCATCAAGGAAGTCTCACTTGAAAATATAAGCATTAAAGGAAGAGATACGATAGGAGGCCTGGGTGGACAGGTAAACAGTACAACGATAGAGAACTGTCTTGTCACCGGAACTCTGGAAGGAACAAGCACAAATAAATCTGCCGGTGCAAGAGTGGGAGGACTCGTGGGATGGCTTGACGGCTCCTCCAGTCTTGATAAGTGCTATGCAAAAGCAGACATCAAGGCTCCGAACCTCGTAGGAAACGGAGGACTTGTGGGTGGACAGCGATATGGTACGGTGAAGATTACCAACTCACTCAGCATGAGTACCGGCGAGAAGGCATACCGTGTCGCGGGATTTGATACTCTGGCTGGAAGCAGCAATGTGTATGAGCATGCAGGCTCTGACAGTGTAACAAATGTAAAGGCTGACAGTAAAGTGGTTAAGCTGGCGGATGATGCTATGCTGAAAATGCCTCAATATTATACAACGAACTTGCTGTGGAGAAAAACGGTGTGGAATCTGGATGCCGTGTCAACCGGCGGTACGCCAAGGCTGCAGGGTGCTCTGATCACGCCGTATGATAATAATATCGCGGTATATTCGATCCAGGAGCCGGAGGGGGACGAAAGTACTGTTCAGGATGAGAATCTGACGGTTCAGCCGGAAGATCAGACTGAGGAGGCGGTAGTGCCGGAGGCATCGCAGATAGTGCCGGAGACGCCTTCTGTAGAGATGCCGCCGATCCAGACACCTTCAACTGAGCCAGAGCAGGTTGGGGGAACTGAAACGGAGACAGAAACTGGAGTTGAACTGGAGACAGGAATTGATTAGTCAGGGGATACCCTCGAAAAGAAGACAAATCCATAGAAAGATGAGAACTGCTCCCGGCAGTCCCATGTGGACGCCGGAGCAGTTTTTATATATCCGGAATATGAAAATTTTTGTAATGGGTTCACTGCTGTTTCCGGTGTGGGCAGCGTGAAGGCAGGATTGGGCGGAGATGGGACTACGGACAAGTACGATAATTTCCGCATCAGTACTGCTCGATTAGCCGTATCCCTTCTTCCCTCATCATCTGCATCACTTTCTCGGGGCCTGTGATCCGGACATCTCTTCCCAGGCTGAACACCCATCCCAGGAACTGGGGACTGACAGAAACGCTCACATAGGCAGTAAAAGTGCCGCTTTTTCCGGGGATGATGCGGATATCCTGTCCGAACCGGTCGATCAGGATACCTGCCATATGGTCTGACGCCTCAAGGGAGACGCGGGTTT
The DNA here is from genome assembly GCA_019118665.1 of Candidatus Mediterraneibacter intestinipullorum. Classification (GTDB taxonomy): domain Bacteria; phylum Bacillota; class Clostridia; order Lachnospirales; family Lachnospiraceae; genus Mediterraneibacter; species Mediterraneibacter intestinipullorum. Next base: position 36,182 of record DWYM01000070.1, on the reverse strand, counting down.
CCTCCCCGCCGTACATGCCAAAGAGCTGGCGGGAGTAACCGGGGATATCAATGCGGGAGAACGCATCCTCCCCTTCACGCTTTTTATCTGTGGCAGAAATTTTCAGCATTTTGTCAACGCGGTAATGGCGGATCTGACCGGATGCGGAATCATATCCGATCAGATAGTAGTTTTCATTGTCCCACACAAGAGCCCAGGGGCTGACGTTATACCACGCGCCTCCGTGGCGCAGCACCATTTCTTTTTTCACATTCCACTGAAAATACTGAAATCTGATGCGGGAGTCAGCGTGGATGGCAGTATGGAGCTTGTCAACATTATAGTAAATGCTCTCGTTCATTGTCTTGACACGGCCGGAGATGAGGACCTGTCGGTGGAGTTGTTTTGCCTCGTGTCTGCTGACGAGATTTTCCAGTTTCTTTATGAGGTCTCTGGATTTTCTTTCCGTGATGAATTTTGCGGACTGCACGGAATCTACAAGAAGTTTCAGTTCTGCCAGCTCGAATTCCCTTTCGCCTATATGGTAGGTCCAGTCATTTCCCTCATGCTCGGTGATAATGTCTATGCCAAATGTCCGGAGCTCTTCAAAATCCGCATAAAGCGTCTTTCTGTCCGCGGTGATGCCGCAGGCATTGAGCCGGTCTATCAGATCCTGCCGCGAAAGACCGTGGCCGTCATCAGTTTCCTCCATAAATATTTTCATCAGATATAACAGCTTCAGTTTTTGATGTCTACCCCTTGCCATAATGGGATCATGCCCTCCTTGATATCATATTCGTTTTGCGGATATGACTATTTTACCAGAAACGCAGGATCATGAAAATACAGGTTGGGGAGTTTTTTGGACATCCATATGTGTAAAATAAAGACCATGGACACCAGATAAACAAATAATTACAGGAAAGAGGTTTTGATTATGAAAGGATATTTGGTAAGTGATGGTTATATGGGCTATGTGGATGGAAAATACATGCTGTTTGCAAGTGAAAGTGATTATCGGGAATACATAAATGACTGATTATCGAGAATGCATGACTGATAGATCGGGTTGACGTATCCTGTTTCTGTGATAGAATCAGGTTATGACAGAGAAAATGAGTAAGATTCAGGACAGGAGGATTTCTATGCGATATGTGGATCATTATGAATCCCCGCTGGGCAGTATCCTGCTTGCGGCGGATGATGTGGGACTGACAGGATTGTGGTTTGAAGGTCAGAAGTACTATGCTCAGACCCTCTCACCCGAGCATGAGGAGAGGGAACTGCCGGTATTTCGTGAGACGAAACAGTGGCTTGATATTTATTTTTCCGGACAGGAACCGGATTTTATGCCGCCTGTCCATATGGTGGGCACGGACTTTCAGCTGATGGTATGGGAGATATTAAAGCAGATTCCGTACGGTGAAACGATCACATATGGGGAAATTGCCCGGAGGATAGCCGCCCATAAGGGGATACCCCACATGTCTGCTCAGGCTGCAGGGGGCGCGGTGGGGCACAATAAGATCAGCATTATCATTCCCTGCCACCGGGTCGTGGGAACGGATGGGAGCCTGACCGGATATGCAGGCGGGATCGAGAAGAAGATCAAACTGCTTTCACTGGAGAAAGCGGATGTGACAACATTATCTGTCCCCAAATGAGGGACAGCATTGTCAGGCGCCTTATTTTTTTAAAAACCTGGCGATTTCTTCCATTTGTTTTTCTGCCCTGCTGAAAAACATTTGATAGCTTTTGCAGAAATAGCTGCGGTATGTATCTGTGCCGGGCTCTTCCACTCTTGTCCGTCTGCATCCGCCGCGGCATAGGACATAGTATTTGCAGGCTTTGCAGACATCGCTGACTTTTTTTGACTCATTTATGAAGAGCCAGGCGCGTTCATTTTCAAAAAATCCGTTGATGCGGTTTTCGTAAAAATTCCCCAGTCTGTACTCATCAAGCACATAAAAGTCACAGGGATACACGCTTCCGTCCGCTTCGACGACTCCCTGTACCGTGCAGACCCCTCGCTGAGAGCATGCTTCCGGCACATATCCCATGAGGATGCCGATATAATTTTCAAAGTCGCGTATGTAAGGCGCTTTCCCGCGTCTCCAGTCTTTGTACCACATGTCAAAAAGAGTGCTGAGAAATTCTCCGTAGAGCTCGGGAGTCAGAGACCATGGAGTCTGTTTTCCCTCTTCGCCCAGCGGATCCAAGCAGGCAATATACTGCTGGAATTTCCATCCCTTTTTCTTATAATCTCCATAAATTTCGCGTATGCGGGAGGCCGTATATGCGTTTACAACGGTCAGGATATTGTATTCCACCTGATATTCATCGAACATTTGAGTGGATTCAAGGACTCTTTCATATGTAGGTCCGCCGCCTTTTGTATGGCGGCACAGGTCATGAGTCTCCTGTGTCCCATCCACGGATATCCCGATAAGAAAATGATTGTCTCTAAAAAATGTGCACCAGCTTTCGTCGATACAAAGTCCATTGGTCTGGAGCGTGTTGGATATTTTGACTCCGTTCCGGTTATATCTCTGCTCGAATTCGATTACTTTCTGAAAGAAAGGCAGTCCCCGAAGCGTGGGCTCTCCCCCCTGAAAGGCGAAACAGACGTCAGAAGACGCGCGGAACAGAGTCTTTTTGATGATATTCCGGATCGTCTCTTCTGACATCATTCCATAGGACGGTGTCTCTCTTTTCGACGCTTCATCGCAGTAAAAACAATAATCGCAGACCATGCTGCACTGGCTGGATGCCGGTTTGATCAATACTGTATGTAAATTCATAGTGTTTCCTTTTTATTATATTTATCATGCGTCTAGTTCCATTATAAAGACTTGCGGCAGGCAGGGCAATAAGGATTTTCTGTGGGATCTCCATGCATGCGTGAAATGTGGAAAATAAGCAGAGAAAAAAAGACCGGACTCTATATGAGAGCCTGGTCTTTCAGTACATCTATAGCTTTTTTGACAGGTATGATTTTCAGTTTATCTTTCACCTCATCCGCTACATCTTCCAGATCTTCCGTGTTGTCAGCGGGAATATATACCTTTTTGATACCAGCCCTCTGGGCAGCCATCAGTTTCTCCAGGAGGCCGCCGATGGGCATTACGCCGCCGCGCAGGGAAACTTCCCCGGTCATGGCACATTCCGTATCCACGGCTTTTCCGGTGACAAGGGAGGCCAGCGCTGTGGTAAGCGTGATTCCGGCAGACGGTCCGTCTTTTGGAACCGCACCGGCGGGCACATGGATGTGCAGATCGTGATCCTCCAGTATCCGGCTCTCTTTCGGGTAAAGGGAGCGGACCAGGGTGAGGGCGATCTGGACGGATTCCTTCATGACGTCGCCCAGTTGTCCTGTGATGAGCAGTTTGCCTTTGCCCTTTGTCAGTTTTGTCTCTATGAACAGGATGGCTCCGCCTGCCCGGGTCCATGCAAGACCGGTCACCACGCCGGGAGTCCGGGAGGAAAGCTTCTGTTCGGACCGGAGCTGTTTTCTCCCCAGGTATTCGGAAAGATTGCTCTTCGTGACAGAAATGCAGATGCCGGTTCCGGTCCCATCCGCGGAACGGTTTTCTGCGGAATTGTTTTTCACCAGCTCTACGGCCGCGGTGCGGCACAGGGCTTCAACGGATTTTTTCAGGTCGCGGACGCCGGATTCCATCGTGTATTCCTCGATGATCCTGCGAAGGGCGCCGTCCGAGATTTTGAGCATATTTTTCTTGATTCCCATGGCGTCCATTGCCTTTGGTATCAGATGCTTTTTAGCGATATGGAATTTTTCCACTGCCGTATATCCTGGGAATGAGATCACTTCCATACGGTTCAGGAGTGGCTCGGGAATCGTGTCCGTTGAATTTGCTGTGCAGACGAAAAGAACGTTGGACAGGTCGTACGGCACGTTCATGTAATGGTCTGTGAACGTGCTGTTCTGTTCCGGGTCAAGCACTTCGAGGAGCGCGCTCGCCGGGTCTCCGCCGTAGTCCTTTGCCAGCTTGTCGACTTCGTCCAGTACCACGACCGGATTGGAGAAGCCGCTTTGTTTCATGGCTTCCATGATCCGGCCGGGCATAGCCCCGATATAAGTCCGCCGGTGTCCCCGGATTTCAGCCTCATCGCGGATGCCGCCCAGGCTGATGCGGACGTACTCCCGCCCGAGAGCCCGGGCAATACTCTGCCCGATGCTGGTCTTGCCTGTGCCGGGCGCGCCCACAAAGAGAAGGATGGAGCCGTACTGCTTCTGGTTCAGCGCCATGACTGCGAGCTGCTGGATGATGCGCTGTTTTACTTTTTTTAATCCGTAGTGATCCTCGTCCAGGATTTTTTCCGCGCGTTCCAGATCAATGGGGTTGTATACGGGAGCTTTCCACGACAGGCTGGTGACAAAGTCAAGATAGTCATACAGAAGACCATATTCATGGCTTTCTTTGCCCTCCTGTCTCATTCGGTTCAGTACTTTTTCCGCTTCCCGGCGTGCCTCTTTGTTCATACCGGACTCAGAAATCTTGTTTTCGAATTTTCTCACATCGGAGATGTTCTCCGGGTGCATCTCATCGAGCTCCTTCTGGAGATAGTCGATCTGCTTTTTCAGGGCAGCTTCCCGGTAGAGCTGTTCCTGTCCATCTTTCTGCGCTTCCTGTGCCTCCGCGGAGACCTTGGCCACTTCCATGAATTCGTTGACGGCTTTTTCGATGAGCGAGTATCTCCCCTTTACAGAATCCACTGCCAGGATATCGTATTTCTCCTGTACAGACAGGTTCAGATATTCGGACAATGAAGAGGCAAGGTCACAGATATTCTTCCGCTGCAGGATGAAACCTCTTGCCCACAGCCCCCACTGATATCCCTGGACAAAACGCAGGAGAGCGGTACGGATTCCGCTGAAGATCTCCTGCTGTTCCCTGGAGGAAAGGTCTTCGATGGATGGGCGGACCGCAAAGGCCGCGCGCACTGATCCATCTTCAATGACAGGGCTTATGATCTCCACCCGGTCTATGGTGCGTATCTGGATCACATCCTCCTCTGAGATGCTCTCCACTTTTGCGGTCAGACCGATGGAATAGAAGTCATCGGTCTGCAGGTCGCTGCCCCCGGTCTCGTTTTTTAGGATCATAAAGAGCAGATCCGTATCCGGCTTTAATTCATCTGCGCGCTCTGAAAAGAAATCCTTCTTAAAATAGTAAGTCACATCAGGTAAAAGTAATATATTATAAACAGGCTGTATAAGCATATAAATTCCTCCCATCTTTTGTCAGCACTCGTCAAACGAGAGTGCTAATTGCTTTATTATAGAAAATTAGCACAGAAATAGCGAGATGTCAATAGAGACTGATTTCCAAAAAAGTATTCATAAGATCATCACAGATCCGGAGCTGTCCGCAGTCTCCGTTCCTCCTTGACAATATGGAAAATAGTTATTATATTACAAATAGAACAAATTGAGATTTTATGCCCATTCAAGGACTGTTCTGAAAATAGAGATGAAACACAGACTCAGGTGGGTGTTGTACAGTTATGATGCAGGAGGGTGATCGTTATGTCAGTAAAGAAAGATTATTATGAAATACTGGGCATCAGCAGAAATGCCGATGAAAATCAGATAAAAAAAGCATACCGCAGGCTCGCGAAGAAATATCATCCTGATACAAATGCAGGAAACGAGGACGCGGAACAGAAGTTTAAGGAAGTAACAGAGGCATATAACATCCTGAGCGATAAAGAAAAAAGGAAGCTGTACGATCAGTTCGGTCATGTCCCGTTTAATCAGAGCGGTGCGGGAAGCGGGCAGGGTAACGGCTACTGGCAGTCATATGGAGGTCCCCGGAGCGGGTATCAGGAGTACCATTTCGAGGGCGGCGATATGGACGATATGTTCAGGGATATGTTCGGAGATATTTTTGGCGGATTTGACCGCAGCGGGTTCCGTCAGAAAGGCCGAGATGTGAAGGCGCAGGTATTCGTCAGCTTTGACGAGGCTGCATTTGGATGCGACAAGGTAATCCGGCTCCAGGATGCAGCGTCGCGGAACGGCTCCGTGCAGTCACTGCAGGTGCATATTCCCGCAGGGATCGACACCGGGAAGGCAGTCCGCCTGAAAGGCAAAGGCATGCCGGGAGTGAACGGAGGAGAAAACGGCGATCTCCTGCTTGTGGTGGATGTGGGCGAGAAACCCGGGTATGAGAGAAAGGGACAGGATGTGTTTACAACAGTGCAGATTCCCTATACTACTGCTGTTTTCGGCGGAGAAGCTGTTGTTGGCACTCTTTACGGCAATGTGGTGTGCAAGATCAGAAAAGGAATGCAGTCCGGCACAAAGATCCGCCTGAAAGGAAAAGGGATCGTGTCCATGCAGGATCCTTGCGTACACGGAGATCAGTATGTTACAGTTCAGATCCAGGTGCCCCGGCATTTAAGTCCGGAGGCGGAACAAAAGCTCAGAGAGTTTGAGTCAGCATGCGCGGGCCGCGCGAAAACTGCATAATCGGTTGCGTTTGAAGAATGTATTTGTTATGATAAGAATGATGCGGCAGATACAGCCTCCGGCATTCCTGTCGGGGGCATTTTTAATGATTCAGGAGTTAGAAAGGAAATTATATGAAAATTGGCATAGGGAATGATCATTCCGCGCTGGAAATGAAAAAAGAGATCATCGCTTTTCTGGAAGAAAAAGGCCATCAGGTAGTTGACTATGGAACAGCTTCAGAGGAGAGCTGCGACTACCCCATATACGGCGAGATCGTAGCGCGTGCTGTTGCTTCGGGAGAAGTGGAGCAGGGTATCCTGATCTGCGGAACCGGACTGGGCATCTCGCTGGCGGCGAACAAGGTGAAAGGCATCCGCGCAGCAGTGTGCAGCGAGCCGTTTACCGCGAAGATGGCGCGCGCCCACAACAACTGTAATATCCTTGCGTTCGGCGCAAGGGTGGTTGGTGCGGAGCTGGCAAAAATGATCGTGGATACATGGCTGGATACGGAGTTTGAGGGCGGACGGCACCAGAGAAGAGTAGATTTGATCATGGAGATTGAGAATAAGGAGAAATAAAGCACTGTATCCTGGGTCATAGTGAATGGACTCTGAGGCATAGTGAATGGATTCCGGGGCATAGTGAATAGAAAGGAAACAGACAAATGACAAAGAAGCAGCGAGCATTAGAAGTAATAGGGCGTCTGAAAAAAGAATATCCGGATGCCGGATGTACTCTGGATTATGACCAGGCATGGAAGCTGCTGGTCAGCGTAAGGCTGGCGGCGCAGTGTACCGATGCCCGTGTTAATGTAGTCGTTGAAGGGCTGTATGAGAAATATCCGGATGTGGGGGCGCTGGCTGACGCGGATGAGGATGATATCGAAGCGATCGTCCGTCCGTGCGGGCTCGGCCGAAGCAAGGCGAGAGATATCAGCGCCTGCATGAAAATACTGAGAGATGAGTACGGCGGTAAAGTGCCGGATGATTTTGACGCGCTTTTAAAACTTCCCGGCGTGGGAAGAAAGAGCGCGAACCTGATCATGGGCGATGTGTTCGGGAAGCCGGCTATTGTGACAGACACCCACTGTATCCGCCTGGTGAACCGGATCGGGCTTGTAGATGGGATCAAAGAGCCGAAAAAGGTGGAGATGGCGCTGTGGAAGATCATTCCCCCGGAGGAAGGAAGCGATTTCTGCCACAGGCTGGTGTACCACGGCAGGGATGTGTGTACAGCCAGGACAAAGCCCTATTGTGACAAATGCTGTCTTGCGGACATCTGCAAGAAAAACGGCGTGTAACGGCAGCTCTTTTACGGCTTGACAGGGAGAGGAGAAGATGATGAAAAGCATAAAGCTGAGAGAGAATTTTTATTGGACAGGCGTAATTGATGAAAACCTGAGAGTGTTCGATATCATCATGTACACGGAGTTTGGAACAACCTATAATTCGTATGTGATGAAAGCATGGGACAAGACCGTTCTCTTCGAGACGGCGAAAGCGAAATTTTTTGATGAGTATCTGGAGAAGTTAAAAGAGGTCATCGATGTGCATGAAATCGATTACCTGGTAGTCAGCCATACAGAACCGGATCACGCGGGGAGTGTGGAGATGCTTCTGGAGCTGAGCCCGCAGATGAAGGTCGTCGGGACCGGATGCGCGCTCGGGTTTTTAAAGGAGATCGTAAACCGGGATTTTGTGGGGATACCTGCAAGAGACGGAGATAAAATGGAGATCGGAAATCGGACGCTCCGGTTTATGTTCGTGCCAAACCTGCACTGGCCGGACACGATGTATACATTTATCGAGGAGGAGCAGATCCTTGTCACCTGTGATTCCTTTGGGGCGCATTACTGCCTGCCTGAGGTGGTGTCCACGGAGATCAAGAATGAAGCGGATTACCAGAGCGCGCTGAAATATTACTTTGACTGCATTATCGCGCCGTTCAGGCCTTTTATGCTGAAAGCTCTGGATCGGGTGGAGGATATGGATATTTCCATGATCTGTACCGGACATGGTCCAGTGCTTTTGGGTGACCGTATCAAGGCGGTCATGAAGCAGTACAGAGAGTGGTCTACGGTCGTGAACCCAAATCCCAGGAAAACCGTTATCATCCCCTATGTGAGCGCGTATGGGTATACAAAGTCCTTGGCGGAAAAGATCGCGGAAGGCGTGCGGGACAGCGGCGATGTGGATGTGCGAGCCTATGATATGGTAGAGGCAGATACAGAAAAGGTAAATGCAGAGCTCCGTTTTGCCGATGGCATCCTGATGGGCACGCCGACTATTGTCGGGGAAGCGCTGAAGCCAATATGGGATCTGACGCTTAACATGTTCCCTGGCACCCACGGCGGGAAATATGCCGGAGCATTCGGAAGCTACGGCTGGAGCGGCGAGGGAGTACCCCACATCATAGAGCGCTTAAAACAGCTCAGGATGAAGGTGGTGGAAGAGTTCCGCGTCCGCTTCAAACCCTCTGAGGCCGACCTTGTCAGCGCCTACGAATACGGATACCAGTTCGGCTGTGTCGTTCAGGATAAAGAGCCAGTAAAACCGAAGAAAAAGGGCACGCGCAGCCTGGTGAAGTGTCTGGTATGCGGTGAGATCTTTGATTCCTCCCTTGAGATCTGCCCGGTGTGCGGAGTCGGAAAAGAGAATTTTGTCTCCGTGGAAGTGGAAGAAAGCGGATTTGTAAACAATACCCAGGAATACTATGTGATCCTCGGAAACGGCGCAGCAGGTTTTAACGCGGCGAAAGCGATACGAGAGAGGGATAAGACAGGTTCGGTCATTCTCATCTCTGATGAGCCGTATCGGGCTTACAACCGTCCTATGCTGACAAAGTCCATTGTGGCAGGTCTGAGCGCGGACCAAATCGCCATAGAAGGACCGGGCTGGTATGAAGAGAACAAGATCTGGCAGATGCTCGGAAAACAGGTGCAGTCGATAGACATGAAAGAAAAGGAAGTCCTGCTTGACAGCGGGGAAAAGGTACGTTTCACAAAGCTTATTTACGCGCTGGGAAGCGAATGCTTCATCCCGCCTCTGGAGGGGAGCGGCATGCCCGAGGTCGTGGCGATACGCCGGCTGTCGGATGTGGAGAAAGTAGAGCAGCTTATCAGGAACTCCTCAAAGGCAGTTGTGATCGGCGGAGGAGTCCTGGGGCTTGAGGCTGCGTGGGAGCTGAAAAAGGCAGGGCTTGAGGTGCAGGTGCTTGAGGCGGCTCCGGTGCTCATGGGACGCCAGCTTGACACCGGCTCAGCGGAGATACTCAAAGAGACCGCGCGGAAAAACGGCATTGAGATCCATACCGGCGTCTCTGTCACAGCGATTGACGGCGAAGGTCATGTAGCGGGCGTCCGGCTTTCAGACGGAACCGTTATCCCCGCGGAACTGGTGGTCATTTCTGCAGGTGTACGCGCCAATACAGGACTGGCGCAGGATATCGGACTGGAGACCGGACGCGCGGTGAAAGTAAACAGCAGGATGGAGACCGGAGTGCCCGGGGTGTACGCGTGTGGGGACTGTGCGGAGCATGAAGGCGCCAACTACGCGCTCTGGCCGGAAGCTGTGGAGCAGGGGCGCGTCGCCGGAGCAAACGCGGCGGGCGAGGCTTTGGAGTATGAACCGGTATCGGCGGCGCTGACGTTCCATGGTATGAACACCGCATTGTTTGCGGCGGGAGATAATGGAAAGAACCCGGACCTGCTGTATAAGACAGTTGAGTTCCGCGATATGGGCAAAGGCCAGTATCGGAAATATTATTTCCTCAATAATCGTCTCGCCGGCGTGATCCTCATAGGCGATCTGTCGGAGATGGCAAAGATGACGGAGGCTCTGCAGACGCATGCTCAGTACAAAGATGTGATCTCATAAAACATCGCGGGGGTCAGTATATTTTCTATAAGAGAAATCTGTTGATGGACAAAAGAGGAAGATCAGATGACTTATAACATTTATCAGCTTTTGTGGTTCTTTTTTATCTATTCTTTTGTCGGCTGGTGCGGCGAGGTCGCAATGGCCGCAGTGAACAGGCACAAATTTGTAAACCGGGGATTCGTCAGCGGTCCTCTCTGCCCGATCTATGGAGCAGGCGCCGTGGCGGTGGCGGTCTTCCTGCCTGAGCTGGAGGACCGCCTTTTCTTCCTGTTCCTGGGAGGCACGATCGTGACCACGTTTGTCGAGTACCTGACCGGGCGTTTCATGGAGCGGATCTTTCATAAGAAATGGTGGGATTACTCGGACCAGAAGTTTCAGCTCGATGGGTATGTGTGCATGAAAAATTCAGCTGTATGGGGACTTTGTTCCGTGTTCATGATCAGGATATCCGACCCGCTTCTGTGCCGCGGGCTGGAACTTCTTCCCCCGCTGCCAGGGAAAATCCTGCTGTGGGTGTTTGGAGTCCTGCTCGTCATCGACTCGGTGGGCTCGGGCGTTGCGGTGCTTGGACTGAAGAGGCAGGGACGAATCAGCCACATCACGGAGGAACTTTACCGGACGTCCAAACTCCTTGAAAACGCCCTGACCAGCCGTATTCAGAGACGAATGGTCAGAGCGTTCCCGAATATTGAAACCTGGGAGCCGGAAGAAGCTCTGGAAAACAGCGGGGCGGAAGGAAGCGCAGAAGCAAAAGCGAAAGCCTGGTTTGCGAAAGGGTGCGGATTTTTCAAGCTTGCCAGCCTTTTTATCCTTGGCGCATTTATGGGTGATGTTGTGGAGACGGTCTTCTGCCTTGTGACCACGGGAAGGCTGATGAGCAGGAGCAGCCTGGTATTTGGACCGTTCAGTATCGTATGGGGACTTGCGTGTGCCTTGCTGACATGGATGCTGTACCGCTACCGAAACAGGAGCGACCGGTTTATCTTTGTGTTCGGTGCTGTGCTCGGCGGAGCTTATGAGTATATCTGCAGCGTGTTTACAGAAATTGCCTTCGGGACAGTGTTTTGGGATTACAGTGAGATTCCTTTCAACCTGGGAGGGAGGATCAACCTGCTGTATTGTTTCTTCTGGGGGATCGCGGCGGTCGTCTGGATGAAAGGGGTCTATCCCCTGCTCTCCCGATGGATTGAAAAACTGCCGGCGCGGGCGGGGAAAATAGGCTGTACGGTGCTCATCGTCCTGCTTGCGGCAGATATGCTTGTCTCGGCGCTGGCGCTGGCGAGGTATTCAGAGCGTCAGGCAGGTGGCCCGGAGCAGACCGCGGTGGGGAAACTGCTGGATGAGCATTTTCCGGATGCCTTTATAGAGAGAAGGTATGAGAACCTGAAGCTGACAGACTGATGCCGGAAGATCCGTAAATAAAAATCTTGCATTTTTGGCGCGCCTGTGTTAATATAACATTCGTGTCAGAGATGACGCGGGTGTAGTTCAATGGTAGAACACCAGCCTTCCAAGCTGGATACGTGGGTTCGATTCCCATCACCCGCTTTTTTTGTTATCCAAAATCAGAGAATGTGTGCCCCATAGGGGAAAGATGTGTTATACTGTAAAAAACTTGTGAAGAAAAGAGTTTGTGATCTGTGAAGGGAATGTAAGCGAAACAGAGGAGGAGAGCAGAGGATGAACTTTTTGGAAGAGCGGATCGTGAAAGACGGCGTGGTAAAAGAAGGAAATGTACTCAAGGTTGACAGCTTCCTGAATCATCAGATGGATATTAAGCTGCTGGATCAGATGGGAGCAGAATTTAAGAGGCGGTTCGCGGGGAAGCCCATCAACAAGATCCTCACCATAGAGGCGTCGGGTATCGGGATCGCATGCGTGGCTGCGCAGCATTTTGATGTTCCGGTCGTATTTGCGAAAAAGTCCCAGAGCATCAATCTGGACGGAGACATGTATGTGGCGGAAGTAGAGTCCTTCACCCACAAATGTATCAACCATGTCATTGTAGCGCAGAAATTCTTGTCGTCGGAGGATCATGTGCTTATCATTGATGATTTTCTTGCGAACGGATGCGCTCTCCAGGGCCTGATCCAGATCGTCCAGTCCTCGGGAGCTACAGTGGAAGGGATCGGTATTGCCATAGAGAAAGGATTCCAGTCCGGCGGAAGGATCATCAGGAATCTCGGCTTTCAGCTGGAATCTCTGGCGATCGTGGATGGAATGGATGCGGCGACAGGGCAGATCCAGTTCCGCGATCAGGGAGCATCCGCCGGAAATGCCGCTGTTTCCGGCGCGCAGGCGAAAAATGGCGGGCTATACAGGAGTTCGACTCTTGATTGAGATTCGGCATCTTTTAGTCTTGCAAACCAGTGACAACTGTGATAAAATAATCGTGATTTGTCCGCGGGAGGTGTTAAAATGGATGTTTTAAAGATTGTATTAACGATCGTTTTTGTTATAGACTGTATTGCGTTAGCCGCGATCATTCTGCTTCAGGAAGGAAAGTCAGCAGGGCTCGGTACGATCAGCGGAGCGGCAGATACATACTGGGGACACAACAAGGGGCGTTCTATGGAGGGAACTCTCGTAAAAGTCACCAGGGTAGTGGCGGCTCTCTTTATCATACTGGCAGTTGTACTCAATCTGGGAATCTTTAATTAGTATGAAAATTACTATATCAGAAGATAATGATTAACGTAAGCACTCTATAATGGTATAGGGTGCTTATATTATTTATATATGGCTGTGTATATCTGGGAAAGTGCCGTGTGTATTTGGGGCAGCCGTACGCGGCGGGGAGAGAACTATGGATCAGACATTTGAGAAACGAAAAAAGGTCATCTTTGATTTTATCAGTGATGACCTGTATGTGCCGATGAAGATAAAAGAGATCTCGGCTGTCCTACAGATCCCGAGAGAACAGAGAGATGCGCTGAAAGAGGTCCTGGACGCTCTCGTGGAGGAGGGGAAGATCGCCCTCTCAAAAAGAGGCAAATACAGCAGAGGTCATGCGGAGCATTTAAAAGGCATTTTTCAGGCCAATGCGAGAGGGTTCGGCTTTGTATCTCCGGAGAGCGGCGGGGATGACGTGTTTATTCCTGAAGAAAATCTCTGCGGCGCATTCCAGGGAGATGAGGTGGAATATATCATTACCGCCGCGCCCCTGAGAAGGCGCATGGAGGGGAAGATCGTGCGCGTTCTTTCCCACAGCGTGACGCGGATAGTCGGCCTGTATGAGAAATGCAGGGACTTTGGATTTGTCCGCCCGGACAATCAGAGATACCTAAAGGATATCTATATCCCGGCGGGAAAGGAAGGGGGCGCTATGACAGGCCATAAGGTCGTTGTGGAGCTGCTTTCTTACGGCGGGGAGCACATGAAGCCGGAAGGAAGAGTCGCGGAAATCATCGGACATATCAATGACCCGGGGACAGACATCCTCTCGATCGTGATGGACATGGGGATAAAGACAGAATTTCCTGAGAAAGTGCTCAACCAGGCGGTTCGCGTGGGAAAGCCGGTCAGTGATGGTGACCGCGCGGGGAGGATTGATCTGCGGAACTGGCAGATGGTGACCATAGACGGCGAAGACGCAAAAGATCTGGATGACGCCGTGTCGGTTACAAGAGAAGGAGAGAATTACCGGCTGGGCGTGCATATCGCGGATGTGGCAAACTATGTGCAGGAAAGGAGCGCCTTGGACAAGGAGGCTTATGAGCGGGGGACGAGCGTGTACCTGGCAGACCGGGTGATCCCCATGCTTCCCCACGTTCTCTCAAATGGGAGCTGCTCCCTGAATGCCGGGGAGGACAGACTGGCCCTTTCCTGTATCATGACGATCAGTCCGTCAGGAGAGATGATGGATCATGAGATTGCGGAGACAGTGATCTGCGTGGATAAAAGGATGAGCTATAATGGGGTGGCGAAAATACTGGATGGGGACGAAGAAGCTATCCGTAAAAATAAGGAGGTCGTTCCCATGCTCCGGCAGATGAAAGAGCTTTCCGACATTCTGCGGGAGAGAAGGGGCAGAAGGGGCTCCATTGATTTTGATTTCTCTGAGACGAAGATCGTGCTGGATGAAACCGGCAGACCGGTGGAACTCAGACCTTATGAGCGGAATGCGGCGACAAAGATCATAGAAGACTTTATGCTCATGGCAAATGAAACTGTGGCGGAAGAATATTTCTGGAGGGACGTGCCCTTCCTCTACCGCACCCATGACACGCCGGATGAAGAGAAAATAAGGCAGCTCTCGACATTTATCAATAATTTCGGGTATCATATCCATGTGCGCAACGAAGTGCGTCCCAAGGAGATCCAGAAGCTACTCGGCAAAGTGGACGGTACGCCGGAGGAGGCGCTGATCAGCCGCCTGGCGCTGCGCTCCATGAAGCAGGCTCGCTATTCCACCGAGAATACAGGGCATTTTGGTCTGGCTGCGAAATACTATACCCATTTTACTTCCCCGATCCGGAGGTACCCGGATCTGCAGATCCACAGGATCATCAAGGAGAATCTCCGGGGAAGGCTGAACGAGGACAGGGTTTCTCATTATGCGGAGATCCTTCCCGGGGCGGCCGTACAGTGCAGCACGAAAGAGCGGACTGCCGAGGAGGCGGAGCGGGAGGTCGTGAAGCTGAAGAAGGCGGAATATATGAGAGCTCACATCGGGGAAGAGTACGAGGGCGTGATATCAGGTGTGACCCGGTGGGGGATATATGTGGAGCTTCCCAATACTGTGGAAGGGCTTGTGCATGTGGCGGATATGTGGGATGATCATTATGAGTTCATTGAGCAGAGCTATGAACTGGCGGGAGAGCACACCGGAAAGACGTACAAACTCGGGCAGACGGTCAGAGTGCGTGTGTCGGATGCGGATAAAGTGCAGCGGACAGTGAATTTTGAGATCATGGACTGAGGAGAGAGGTATGGCAAGGGCAGAGACAAAATTGATCGCCAACGACAAAAAAGCATATCATGATTATTTTATCCTTGAGAAATATGAGGCTGGGATTGTGCTCCATGGCACGGAGGTCAAATCCCTGCGTATGGGGAAGTGCAGTATTAAGGAGGCGTTCATCCGGGTGGAGTCCGGCGAAATGTATATCTACGGCATGCATATTTCACCCTATGAGAAAGGAAATATATTCAACAAGGATCCCCTGCGGGTGAGGAAGCTGCTCCTTCACAAAAAGGAGATCAATAAGATCTTCGGAAAGATGAAGGAGCAGGGCATTACAGTGGTGCCGCTCCAGGTGTATTTCAGCGGAAGCCTTGTGAAGCTGGAAATCGGTCTTGCAAAAGGAAAGAAACTTTACGACAAGCGGGATGATATTGCCAGGAAGGACCAGAGGCGGGAAGCGCAAAGAGAATTTAAGGAGAGACTGCGATGATCCAGGACATACAGCCGAAGCATCTGCACAACCAGTATAATCCCATCCCGCCAAACGGAGATTGCTATGCGCTCTATTATGAAGACCATGCAGTGCTTTTGAAAAAAACACAGGAAGGGATCGTATTTCCGCGTTTCAGGGAGCTGGAGCAGCTGAATGAAGAAATTTATGAGGATTACATATACCTGTTTTCCGTTGATGAAGAACGATATTATCTGGTGCAGGAGATCAACCGGGAGCCGCTCTCAGATTTTACAATGGAGAACACGGAAATCTTCCGCACAGCAGCCCCCCAGTATCATGCATTTGCAGGCGTTACAGGATATCAGCTCTACAACTGGTACAAGGACCATAAATACTGCGGCCGCTGCGGAAAACTGATGGTGCGGGATGACAGGGAACGGATGCTCAGGTGCAGTGCATGTCATAATACGGAATTCCCGAAGATCTGTCCTGCGGTCGTCATAGGAGTGACAGACGGAAACCGCATCCTCATGTCAAAGTATGCCGGAAGAACCTACAAGAAATACGCGCTTCTGGCGGGCTTTACCGAGATCGGAGAGACCGTGGAGGAGACAGTGGCAAGAGAAGTGATGGAAGAAGTAGGGCTGAAGGTCAGGAATATCCGTTACTATAAAAGCCAGCCGTGGGCATTCAGCGACACGCTGCTCATGGGCTTCTACTGTGAGCTGGATGGAGAGGATGAAATCACGCTTGACTGGGAGGAGCTTGCCCTTGCAGAGTGGTTTGAGCGGGAGGACATCCCGGTAGAGCCGTCCAGGGACAGCCTGACAAACGAGATGATCATAAAATTTAAAAGTGGAGAAGTCTAGATCGGCAGGAGAGACAGAAATCCGGAAGATAAGAGCAAGGTTTCGGATAGAGTGCATTCTTGCTGATCATGATTTAAAATTATTATTTCATAAACGAAGGAGGATATGGACAATGAGAGCAGAATTTGATGAAAGTCTGGTAACAGGAAATGAGATGATCGACACACAGCACAAGGAGCTGATCAACAAGATCAACAAGCTTCTGGACAGCTGTGAAACGAGCAAAGACAAATTGGTGTCAGTAAAGACGCTGGACTATCTGGCAGACTACACGGAATTTCATTTCGGTGAGGAGGAAAAGCTTCAGGAGTCCATCCGGTATCCGGGTATCAAGGAACATAAGAAAGAGCATGAAAAACTGCGGGCTGTTGTAAAAGACCTCTATAATATGCTTGAAGAGGAAGAAGGCCCATCTGATGCATTCGTAGAACAGGTCAATAAAAACGTGATCGAATGGCTGTACAGACATATCAAAGGTTTTGACAGGTCCGTGGCAGAGTATAAATTCATGCATGAAAGCAGTGAGCGGCTGTGACATCTGGATTTGTCGGGGAACTGCGATTGAGTGAAGTGTCTGAAACCTCGGATAATTCTTGTAAAACCTATTTGCGGATGGGGATGCGTGGATTCCGGAACGGAACCGAGCCGCACATCCCCATCCGTGAAAGGCTCTGCAAGAGGGCTGTAGTTTTTCTTGTTCCATGGAGCGGAGCCGAATCCACCTGCGCCCCTGAGTTGAATACGTCTTAGATAATCCGCTCCGATGGTTTCGGAGGATTTCCCAGCCAAAAACCTTCTGGCAAATGCAGATTTATACGACGTGCCCTCCACAGATCGCAGCTTTGACCTTTCCGTAAAGTTCCCATCCGGTAAATGGTGAGTTGGAGGATTTTGACGCATACTGCTCAGGCGTCCATTTTTCTCCCGGATCAAAGAGGACCAGGTCCGCGGGGGCGCCTTCTGTGATCTGTCCTGTGGGGAGATGATACAGTCTGGCAGGATTAATGGTCATTTTTTCCAGAAGCTGCATCATGGACAGGTGTCCCGGACGTACGAGGAAGGTGATACCAAGCGCAAGGGCTGTCTCCAGGCCGATGATTCCGCTGGGGGCGGCGGTGATGGAGCGCTCTTTTTCTTCCCGGCTGTGAGGGGCGTGGTCTGTTGCGATGAGGTCGATCGTTCCATCGGCGAGACCGCGTATGATCTCCTGCCGGTCAGTTTCTGTGCGCAGAGGTGGGTTCATCTTGGCCAGCGTGCCGTATTTGAGGACTGCTTCATCTGTCAGGGTGAAGTGATGGGGCGTGGCTTCTGCGTGAAGGTTCGCACCCAACGCCTTGAACATGCGCACCAGCTCTACAGAACGGCCGGAGCTGATGTGCTGGATAACTACATGGGCGCCTGACTGCAGAGCGAGCATACAGTCTCTTGCCACAAGAGATTCTTCCGCGATGGAGGGGGAGCCGTAGATGCCCAGCTTTTCAGAGACAGGACCGTGGTTGACTCCATTATTTTTGATGAAGGAAGGATCTTCTTCGTGGAGGCTGATGGGCATGTCCAGTTCTTTTGCCTTTTCCATGGCCCGGTATAAGAAGGCAGCGTTGCGGAGAGGGATGCCGTCGTCCGTAAAGCCGCACGCGCCGGCAGTCTTTAACGCATCCATATCTGTCAGCTCTTCCCCTTTGAGGCCATGGGAGACGGATCCGGCCTGATAGATGCGGATCTTTTCTGCCCTGGCGCGTGTGAGGATATCATCCAGCACGGACACGCAGTCTACAATGGGTGAAGTGTTCGCCATGCATATGACAGAAGTAAACCCGCCTTTTGCCGCTGATAGAGCTCCGGTGTGAAGGGTTTCTTTGTGTGTGAAGCCGGGATCGCGGAAGTGTACATGCGTGTCAATCAGCCCCGGAGCCACCGTCAGCCCATGGGCATCAAATATCTCTTCAGATGCCGCCGCGGGAATATCGGGTGCGATCTCCTGTATCAGTCCGTTTTCGATGCGGATATCATATATGCCGGCTCGCTGGGTGGCCGGATCTGTGATAAAACCATTTTTGATTATCATAAGTAACCTCCTGAGGAATTAATTTATAAGAATATTTTTTGCTTTAGTATACCGTATTTCAGTATACCCTATGACAGCAAGACTGACAAGGAGCGGTGCGCCGGTAAAAATGCTCTGCTCCGGCGCAAAAAGCACCGGGAGAGCCGGACCTGCGTTCCTGCAGGCTGCTCTCCCGGCAGATATCCGGGTAATGCGCATATTATTTGGATATTCCTAAATACGATTCCCAAGTAGTTTATACATGGCGGTAGAGATGACGCGGTATACCGTCCACTACGATAGGCGACACATCACCCTGGATGAGGGGACGCACATAGCTGATAAATTCATCTGTCACATAGGTTCCATCTTCGTTCAACCACTCACGCGGAACGAGTTTCTCATCATTTGCGATCTTGTGGACGTCTTTTACTTCTGTGCTGCACTGGTACGGATCATCGGAGATCCTTTTGAGGACCACCATTTTCCCGGAATCACCCTCATCCGCAGCTTTTACCGCCGCTCCTCCTACCTGGAAGGCCTCAAGGATATCCACCCGGGAGGAACAGTGGGAAGCGGAGCGCTGTAAGGTGCTCAGTTCAATGGAGCGGGTCTTGCATCCGATCTCACCGGCAATATAGCTTGCAAGATAATTTGCTGTACCTGAGAGCTGTTTGTGTCCGAACGCATCTACAAAGTCCACACTCTGTCCGAGCTCACACACATAGCGTCCATCCGGCAGCCGGATCCCTTCAGATACAGCAACGACTACGGAACGTTTTTTGGTCAGAAGCTCTTTTACCTTTATGCCAAATGATTCAAGGTCAAATGGAAGTTCGGGCAGGTAGATCAGGTCGGGGCCCGCACAGTCCTCACCTTTGGCCAGAGCCGCGGCGCCTGTGAGCCATCCCGCGTTCCTTCCCATGATCTCCACGATGGAGACGAGCCCTTTTCCGTATTCCAGGCAGAAACTGTCGCGGATGACCTCCTTGACAGAAGTTCCGATGTATTTTGCGGCGCTCCCATACCCGGGCGTGTGGTCCGTGAGAGCGAGGTCATTATCTATGGTCTTCGGACAGCCGATAAAATGGGTCGGATGTCCTGTGACGATAGCAAAATCAGACAGCTTTTTGATCGTATCCATAGAATCATTTCCGCCGATATAGATGAAGGCTTCAATATTCAGCTTTTCAAGGATTTCGAATATTTTTTCATAAACCTCTCTGTCCTCATGGATCTCCGGCAGTTTGTAGCGGCATGATCCCAAAAAAGCTGCCGGGGTTCTCTTCAGTAGTTCTGCATCGAGATCATTTGTAATGTATTCGGACAGATCGATGTAGCGTTCCTGGAGAAGTCCCTGGATTCCGTGGAGCATACCGTATACTTTTGCGGCTCCGCGGTCTTTGGCGGTCCGGTACACGCCTGCAAGGCTTGAGTTGATGGCAGCAGTCGGACCGCCCGATTGTCCGACGATTACATTTCCTTTCATATTATAGTACCTCCGTTATGAAATGCTGCTGTGAGACAGTATTTCTCACTGCGCTATATCAATAGTTTAGTGCATAATGCCTAATTTGTAAATGTGAAAATGAAAAATATGTGCAAAATAACGAAAAGTGCTGAAATGCAGGTAGTGAATATACGATGCATGGTATACTGATAAAAAAGCAGAAAATGCATATATCGTGTGGCGACGCTGCAGAAAGAGAGGCGGAAAATGAAAAAGTATGATTATCTGATCGTGGGAGCGGGACTGTATGGAGCAGTCATGGCATATGAGCTTGGCAGGAAAGGAAAGAAATGTCTGGTCATTGACCGGCGGGATCATATCGCCGGAAATATTTACTGCGAAGATGTAGAGGGCATCCATGTGCATAAATACGGCGCGCATATTTTCCATACTTCAGACAAAAAGATTTGGAATTATATCAATCAGTTTGCCGAGTTCAACAATTACATCAACTCCCCGGTCGCTGTATATAAGGACGAGATTTATAATCTTCCGTTCAATATGAATACTTTCAGTAAAATGTGGGGGATACGCACTCCCCAGGAGGCAGAAGAGATCATCGAGAAGCAGAGGAAGGAAACAGGTATCACCGAGCCGAAAAATCTGGAAGAACAGGCGCTGTATCTCGGGGGACGCGATATCTACGAAAAGCTGATCAAAGGTTATACAGAGAAGCAGTGGGGCAGAAAGTGTACGGAGCTTCCGACATTTATTATTAGGCGGATTCCTTTCCGTTTCATTTATGATAACAATTACTTTAACGACAGATATCAGGGGATACCGGTCGGAGGGTACACGCCCATTGTAGAGAAAATGCTCAGAGACGCGGACGTGCGCATGGGAGTGGATTTCTTCAGACTTCGTGAGGAGGAGCCTGATATTGCGGACAAGATCATATTCACCGGGCAAATCGATGAGTATTTTGGTTACAAACTGGGAGCTCTTGAATACCGGTCCGTGCGGTTCGAGACAGAAGTGCTGGACTGCGCGAATTACCAGGGGAATGCGGTAGTGAATTATACGGACCGCGAGGTGCCTTATACCCGGGTGATCGAACACAAGCATTTTGAGTTTGGGAAACAGGAAAAGACCGTGATCTCAAGGGAATATTCTTCTGAGTGGAGCGTGGGCATGGAGCCGTATTATCCGGTAAATGACCAGAAGAATGATAAGCTCTTCCGGGAATATAAGAAACTGGCGGAACAGGAGGAGAATGTGATCTTCGGCGGAAGGCTGGGAGATTACAAATATTATGACATGGATAAGGTTATTTCGGCAGCTCTGGATCAGTTGGAGAACCTGTGACAGACAGCCTGTAAAAAATGAAGTGGAAATGTCCGGAACATTGTAATAGAATATCTGAAAGATTGTAATGGAATGTCTTGCATTTTTTTAGCTCTTCAGGTATGATACTAATACTTGGACGATCTGTCCGAGCATCTTTTTATCATCAGTTTCTGATGGATTTCATTGGGGAAATGGATGTATTGGGACGGCGCGGGAGAAGAGGGAACTTCCGCGCCTGCCCTGGGTGCAGCCGAAGAAAATCGCATATGGAAGAAATATATGAAGTTCTGAGGTTTATCGAACATGGCGCTCACTGCAGGCAGAGCATGGACTGTATACGAGGAACGCCTCTGATCCGGTATCTGAAAGATGATCCGCGGATCGGGAAAGGGAGGCTGTTTAAGTGGTTTCGTCAACTGTGCGTGTGTCTTGACCAGTATCACAGATGTAGGAACTGGAAGGAATACCGGTATCTGAATCCGTACAGTGTGATCGTCTCTGAGGAAGGGGAACTGCTCCTGCTGGATCTGGAAGCTCCGGAAAATGCGTTCGTGATGAAGCAGATGCAGAGGCGCGCCATAAGGGATCATTTTGTGAAACCGGTCTGCCGGATCGGGGCGGGAAAGGATCAGAAGGCAGATCTGTTTGCTTATGGAAAGACCATTCAGTTCCTTTTGGCATACACGGAGATCGTTCCGGCGTTGACCAGGTGGGAAGAAACCAGACTTTCCAGAGTGATCAGCCGGTGTACAGGAGAATCCAAAAGAGGCTACGAAGACATCGCGCATGTGCTGAAAGCACTTCCTGCCGCAAAACTAAAAGATCCTGAGCCGGGGGCGGCACAAAGGAAAAAGCTGCTGGCAGCAGCATGTGTCTGTGTTTTGGCATGCGCTATTCTGAAGCTGGGAACAAGTCTGACGGCTGATGAAAGGGAAAGTGCGGTCACCGGCAGTATACAGGTGCGAAAAGAGATACCGGCTCAGTTGGCTGTCAGCGAAACGCCTGTGCTGGAGACGTTGGCAGATGAGGAGATACTGGAAGCTGCGGGGAGCGTTTTGAAAGAATATATTTCGGGAGGATCAGAGAGTGAGCTCCGTGCCGGGCTTGCCCTGGGACGCAGGGCTGAGCTTTATATCGTACGCTGCCTGGCAGAAATGTATGAAAAGCTTGATATGGAGAAGGAAGCAGCAGAAGCATACGGAAGGCTTATCCAGATCGAGACAGACCAGGAGCGGATCGAAGCGGCGGAGCAAAGCAGGATGAAACTGGAGCCGGGCCGGGAAGAAGACAGAGAGAATGCGGATGCGGGCGTTGAGGAAGAGGATGGAGAGACTGTGTCTGTGGATGCTGAGACAGAAGAAATGCCATAGAAAGGGAGGATGCCGGGTAACCGATCAGCTCGATCCCCGGCATGTATTATGAAAAAGTTTATTCAAAATAACTTGTCAGCGTCTTGTTTCATGTTTATTCTTTCGATGGTTATAGTATATGAGAGAGAAATGAAGAAAACGTGATGAGATAATGAAAGATTTTTATACAATAAATGAACAAATTATGAACAGTGGATAATGGTAAAAGACCGGTGGGGGAGCCACCGGTCTTTTGAGGGGAGTATAAATAATTAATAAGGGGTTGTAGAAAGTAACCTTCCTACGAAAGTTAGTATAATATATAAAACTGGAAAAAGCAAGCAAAAAATAAAAATAAAGCAATGTTAAGCCGGAATGGTAAAAAGTTATTGTGTAAAACGAATAAAATAAGTATTTTTTGTTTACTGGATTAGTGAAAAATGTTATAATTTTCTATAACTGTTAATGTATAAATATAGAAATGAAGAGGTAAAGTGAAGATGAGAAAAACCGCATTGGCGCTGATTTTGTCTGTTGCCTGCGTGATTTGCAGCGGAAACATACTTCTGGTACAGGCGGAAGAGCCGGGGCAGGTTGCGCTGGAAGACGGGCTTACAGGGTACTGGAATTTTGACAATGAAGAAGAACCTATGGAAAACAAAGCTGAGGGTTCTTCGTTGGAGGGAGAATTGTCCGGCGAGGCTGTAAGCGTGCAGAAGTCAGACGTGGAGGAGTTTGGGAATGTCCTCCGGTTTGGTACAAGACAGGAGGAAAATGCGAAGATGACCATAGCCTCTGCGATTAATTCGGGGGGAACGGAATTTTCGGTCAGCCTGTGGGTTAAAAATTCTTCTGCACAGAGTGATTCCGCAAAAACGATTATTCTCCAGCAGAGCGGAGCTGGACGGACGCTTCTTTACAGACGAAGCGGACAGTATGTAACCTATATAGCTGGGGCAGATGCCACAATGGGCAGCAGTACCGGTACAGATGTATGGGAGCATCTTGTCTTGGTGAAAACAGGCAATACATCTTCCTATCAACTAACGCTTTATGTAAATGGTGAAAAGGCGAATGAACAAAATCTGAGTGCAGGTGCCGTGGATGCTGTTACGGACCTGATTATAGGAGCTCACAAGACTGCAGGCGATACAGGACAGTTTGTCGGTGATATCGATGAGCTGCGTTTGTATGACAGGGCGGTGACAGAAGAGGAAGTTGCGGCTCTGTTTGCAGAGCACAGTTCCGTTTTGGGCGGTGAGGATCCGTCCTCTGAGGGAGGTCTTACAGGATACTGGAATTTCGATGAGGGAGATACGCCGATAAACGGCGTTACTGATTCTACTCTTACAGGGGTATTGTCCGGTAGTGCCGTAGGCATCCGGCAGTCAGAAACGGAAGAGATGGGCGGAGTACTGCATTTTGACAC
The DNA here is from genome assembly GCA_019118665.1 of Candidatus Mediterraneibacter intestinipullorum. Taxonomy (GTDB): domain Bacteria; phylum Bacillota; class Clostridia; order Lachnospirales; family Lachnospiraceae; genus Mediterraneibacter; species Mediterraneibacter intestinipullorum. The sequence continues at coordinate 11,999 of DWYM01000070.1, read as the reverse complement.
GAGGGGGAACTCGAATTCAGAAATGCGGATCGCAAATGCTCTCATTTCCGGGAACGATTTTTCCGTCAGCCTTTGGGTCAATAACTCGTCCGAGCAGAATACATCTGCAAGCACAATCATTTTGCAGCAGAGCGGAGACGGACGTTCGCTTCTTTTCAGAAACAACGGTCAGTACATAACTTATATTTCCGGATCGAATGTGACGCTGGGGACAAGCACCGGCTCAGATCTATGGGAGCATCTTGTCCTTGTTAAATCAGGCGATTCAACTCCGTATACGATTACACTTTATATAAATGGAGAGAAAGCTGGTGAGCAGACCCTGAGTGCAGGGGGAGTTGAGGATGTGACTGATATGATCATAGGCGCCCATAAAAATACTTCGGATACCGGGCAGTTTGTGGGAGATATTGATGAGCTCAGATTGTACAACTCTGCTTTGACAGAAAACGAGATCGGGGATTTGTTCGCGGAACACAGTTCAGTCGTGCTTGAGCAACTCATCAGTGAAGCTCAGGAGATTTATGATCAGAATCTTTTAGAGGAAGATGAGCCTGAAGCTGTGGCGCTTAAGAATGCGATCAGCCAGGCGGAAGAAGCGGTGGAAGCATCAGACGCCGAGGCGGTAAAGGAAGCTATGAGCGTGCTGAAAGACGCCATGGACGCATACATAAAGGCATCGCTCCTGCTGACTATAGATACAGAAAATGTTTCGAGGACGGTTGACGGTGCGATTTTCGGCATCAATCACCGATATGCGTTTAACGGATACGGAAGTTTTGACCCCGAGACGATGCAGATGAGGGAAGAGTTTGCAGAACTTTATAATGAGGCGGGATTCGGTTCTCTGCGCTATCCCGGCGGAACGATTTCCAACCTGTTTAACTGGAAGGAAACAATTGGAGAGAAAGAAGAACGGGTAAATCAGATACATGGCTATTACAACAATTCCGGACAGCACGGCATCGAGCCTAATTTTGGAGTCGACGAAGCGGCGGAATTTGTTGCGGAACAAGGTTCAGAACTTGTATATGTTTATGCCCTTGCCCGCGGGGATGCCGATGACGCGGCAGATTTGATCGAATATCTTAACGCAGAGGTGGGCTCGAATCCCAACGGCGGAACTGCATGGGCAGAGGTCCGCGCGGCAAATGGACACGAAGAGCCGTATAATGTCAGATATTTCGAGATCGGAAATGAGATGAGCCTGGGCGGCACAGATGGGACGACCAGCCAGATGTACTGGATCGATGATGTGTCAGGCAACACGGCGCTGCAGGGATATATCAACGGCGGAACGGCAAGCTTTACAAACCAGTATGTAGTCGCAAAAGGCGACTGGAATGAAACGACGTCCTATTCTGATGGAGCGGCGGATCAGGTCTTCTATTTACGCTATGCGCGTGTGGAGCGCGATCAGGAAGCGGATGATTATGATTTATTTACAGCAGTGAATGAGGGAAGTGTCAACATCTATGTGGGCGGTGCAGAATGGACAGAAACGACGGATCTGAGCAGCGCCGGAGCAGATGATCAGGTTTACACTGTGGATTATAAGACGGGAGCAATCCATTTTGGAGACGGAACGCACGGCGCCGTACCGGCATCCGGTAGTCAAATCAGAGCGGATTACAGTGTTGACCGCGATGGTTTCGTGCAGATTTCCAAGGCGATGAGAGACACAATAGATCAGATTAATGAATACAACAGTGCAAATGGACTGGAAGAAAAAGAAATCTATATTTATTCCAGCTATGAAACGGAAAATTTTGTCACCACAATGCACCAGGACGGAAATGATGATTTATATGACGGTTTGACGATCCATCCGTATTCGGGAACTCCGTCCGGCGGCAGCAGCACGGAAGAAACAAAAGAGGCATTCTATTATGACGCAATGCTCAAAGGCGACTATCAGGCTTCAAGAGTTGAAAATTATGTGCAGCTGATGCAGCAGTATGATCCGACAAAGGTTCCCGTGATCTCCGAGTATGGGATTTATTATTCCACGGATACAATGGTGCGGTCCCAGACTCATGCACTGTACATTGCGCGGCAGATCATGGAATATGTGCGGCTGGGAAGCCCTTATATCCAGAAACACTGTCTTGTGGACTGGTATTCTGACGGGGGAGATTCCCTTGGACCTACACAGCAGGCGGTTATTCAGGCTGTCAGTGTGGGAGGCAATACGGTTGATGGAACAGGAGAATTTAGATTTTTCTCTACTCCGAGCGCACATGTTTTCGAGATGCTGAACAGTTCCTATGGTGACCAGATAATCGACAGCTCCTTTAACTATGAGCTGCAGCTTGATAACGGGGTGAATCAATACTCTGTTATGACGAACAAGGATGATGGAGGCAATGTATATATTGCGATCGTAAACCTGAACCTGGAAGGTGAGAATACGATTAAAATACGGGTTGATGATCTGGATCTGACAGGAAAGACAATGGAGATACAGCAGCTTTCCGGCGATACTTTCTATGCGGAAAACAGCCTGGATAATCCGGATAATGTAGATGTGGAAAGAAGCACGGCGACGATTGAAAGCGAGAGGGCGTCTGTCACACTGGCTCCCCATTCCTTTACAGTGATAAAGATCGCGGATGCGCTTTCCCAGGAGACGCCGGAGGAACCGGAGCCAACGGTGGATACAGAGAAACTGGAAGCAGCCATCAATGAGTACAGTGATCTTCAGGAGTCGGATTACACAGCGGACAGCTGGGCGAAGTTCCAGACAGCGCTGGAAGCAGCGAAAGCAGCGCTGAATGTCCAGACCCAGGAAGAAGTGGATGCGGCGCTGGCGGATCTTCAGGAAGCAAAAGGAAATCTTATAGAAGCGGAAAAATCTGAAACAGGAGAAGATCCAGGTGCTCAGGAACCTTCCGGCGACCCTTCGGGACAGACTCCAGATCAGGGAGGAAAAGACAGTGACAGTGGTACGCCTCAGACAGGAGACCGCCCCCCGATTGCCGGCTGGACAGCTTTGATCATATCCTGTGGGATTATCATCCTGTGTATGAAAAGAAAAAGAGCAAATTAAAGAATAAAAAAATGCATAAAATCTGCCATGGGTTGAGATACTAACACTGAACCAAAAAAACAGGAGGGATACTCATGGCAAAGAATTACAACAATACAAACAATTCAAACAAAAACGCAAACTCAAAGAACAGTTCTTACTCATCATATGGCGATACACAGAGTAAGAACAAAAATTCCAACAAGAACGGAAGCAACGCGGGATCAAATGCATCAGACAGCAAGAATTGCGGAAGAACACATGATGCCTTTGACGAGTCTGACCGCTATTAAGCCGTTGTAAAGCCGGTTTTTACCGGTGAACAGCAGGCCGGAAACAGAGAAAAATGTCAATTGGGGATGTAGTAAAGTTCAACTTTACTACATCCCCAATTTATAGTAATATGGATACAGAAAAATGCAAGGGCGGAAGAATTCATGGATAAAATGGAATGGATCGCGCCCTGTCACTTCGGTCTGGAATCTGTTTTAAAGAGAGAGATCCAGGATCTTGGATATGAGACCGTACAGGTAGAAGATGGCAGGGTGACTTTTTGCGGCGGGATTGAGGCTGTGTGTAGGGCGAATATATTTCTTCGGACTGCGGAGAGGATACTCCTGAAGGTGGGGAGCTTTCCTGCAGTGACATTTGAGGAGCTGTTCGACCGGACAAAGGAGATCCCATGGGAGGACTATATCCCGGAGGACGGAAAGTTCTGGGTGGCAAAAGCTGCTTCGGTAAAGAGCAGGTTGTTCAGCCCCTCGGATATCCAGTCCATCATGAAGAAGGCCATGGTAGAACGGTTAAAGTCAAAATATCATATGCAGTGGTTCCAGGAGAGCGGAGCGTCTTATCCGGTCAGAGTTTTTCTGATGAAAGATATCGTCACTGTGGGTATTGATACCACAGGTATATCCCTTCACAAGAGAGGGTACCGGCCGGCTGCGGGAAAAGCGCCTATCGCTGAGAATCTGGCGGCAGCGCTCATCCTGTTGACGCCGTGGAAAAAGGACAGGATCCTGGTGGATCCGTTCTGCGGCAGCGGGACGTTTCCCATAGAAGCAGCGATGATGGCGGCAAATATCGCGCCGGGGATGAACAGGTCATTTATCGCGGAGACGTGGGCGAATTTGGTCGAAAAGAGAGCCTGGTATGAGGCGGTAAATGAATCCCATGATATGATACGCGATGAGATAGAGACAGATATCCAGGGCTATGACGCAGATCCGGAAGTTCTCCGGACAGCGCGCCGCAACGCGGAGGATGCGGGCGTGGCTCATCTGATCCATTTTCAGCAGCGGGAAGTAAAAGATTTAAGCCATCCAAAGAAATATGGCTTTATCATCACAAATCCCCCATATGGTGAGCGGTTGGAAGAGAAGTCAGCGCTTCCTCAGTTGTACAGAGAGTTCGGAGAGGCATTCAGGCGTCTTGACAGCTGGTCGGCGTACATGATCACAAGTTATGAGGATGCGGAGCGGTATTTCGGGAGGAAGGCGGACCGGAACAGAAAAATATATAATGGGATGCTCCGGACATATTTTTACCAGTTCCAGGGTCCTAAGCCGCCGAAGAAAAAGAGATGAGATCAGAAAACACAGAAAAATATACAATATAGAAGGTACATAGAAAACAGAAGGTACATGTAAGATGAAAAGAAGAATTGTATTTGCAACGGGGAATGAGAATAAGATGAAGGAGATCCGGATGATCCTTGCCGGCCTGGGGACGGAGATCCTGTCCATGAAGGAAGCGGGAGTGGATGTAGATATTGTTGAGGATGGTATGAGCTTTGAAGAAAATGCGGAGATCAAGGCCAGGGCTGTGGCAAGAGTGCTCACCAATGACATCGTGCTTGCGGATGATTCCGGGCTGGAGATCGATTATCTGGACAAAGCGCCGGGAATATATTCCGCTCGTTTTGCAGGCGAGGACACATCTTATGATATAAAGAACCGCATTTTGCTGGACCGCCTGGAGGGTGTGCCGGAAGATGAGCGGACTGCTCGTTTTGTCTGTGCCGTAGCTGCGGTATTTCCGGATGGGGCTGTCGCCACGGTGCGTAAGACGATCGAGGGCCGGATCGCGCATGAGTCTGAGGGCGCTAATGGATTTGGATATGATCCGATCTTCTATGTCCCCGAGTATGGCTGCACAACAGCGCAGATGGCACCTGAACAGAAAAATGAGTTCAGCCACAGGGGAAAGGCTCTCCGTGCGATGAAGGAGATTTTGTGGGATAAATTCGGAGAGGGAGAGTTATGAGAGTATTGATCATCAGCGACACACACGGACGGCACGCAGGGCTTGACAGAGCCCTGGAGGAAGCCGGCGGGATTGATATGTTTATCCATCTCGGCGATGTGGAGGGCGGAGAGGATTATATAAATGCGGTCGTGGACTGCGAGAAACACATGGTAAGGGGAAATAATGATTTCTTTTCTGACCTGCCGAGAGAAGAAGAATTTTATATAGGAAAATATAAGGTTTTTATCACTCACGGACATCCGTATTATGTATCGCTTGATACGGAATATGTGCGGCAGGAGGGCGCGGCGAGGAAAGCGGATATCGTGATGTTCGGTCACACGCATAAGCCCTATTTTGAGCAGAGAGACGGAATGACCGTGCTCAATCCGGGGAGTGCTTCGTTCCCGCGCCAGGAAGGCCACAGAGGAAGTTATATGGTCATGGAGATTGATGCGGACGGCGAGGCCTCATTTAAAGAAAAATATTTTGAATAAATAAAAAGAGAAATGGCTCCTGGAACAGCAGTTTTTGAAAACGCACTGATGCCGGGAGCTTTTTTTGTGAACAGAATTTTCGGACTCGGAATTTTTGATCTTCTTTTTCACAGACAGCGTTGTATCACCGCCTTTTATTCCAATATGATGAAGCGCAAACCTTTGCACAAAATCTATTATAAAAGGCAGAATTATGTTTGGAATATACTGTAAAGTGTGTTATTCTAAAATAAATATGAGCGTTATGCCTGAAAAAGGAAGAATAAATCGAAGAAAATCAGTCAAAATTCATAAGGAGGAATGAGAACAGATGAAAAAGGTGAAAGGCTTGTTTGCATTACTGCTTGCAGCTGCCATGACAGTGACGACTCCAGGCGCAGCGTTTGGCCAGGGGACGGATGATGCATCGAGTGACAGCGTGACGACCGCGGCGGCGTCTGAGTCACCGTGGGTATCGGATTGGCAGGAGGGGGATGCATACTCTATAAAAGATGATGCATACCAGATCTATCCTGTCCCTCAGTCAGTTGTCTATCCTGAGGGACAGGAGTTTACGTTGGAAAATGAGGTCAATATTGTGGCGGGAGCTGATATAGACCAGTCCACGAAGGATTATCTTAATGAAGTCCTGGAGGGATATGGCAGGACCGGTACATCTGCGGAGAGTGCAGAGGGAGCGGGCAACATCGTGATCGGGATCAAGGGCAGCGGCGACCAGGCGGACCAATGGTTTGCTGAAAAAGGTTTGCCGGAAGATCTGTTTCAACATCCGGATGCGTATGCTTTTTATGCAGAGGCTGGAAATATCTATATCCTGGGAAAAGATGCCGATGCGGCTTTCTACGGAGTGGCGACGCTGAAGATGATGTTTTCCTCCTTTGCGGGAGCGAAGTTCCTTCCGGTGCAGATTCAGGATTATGCCTCCATTGAAGCCAGAGGATACATAGAAGGGTTTTACGGCGGATGGACGCATGAGCAGAGAAAGAGTCTTATGGAGTTCAGCAGTGACATCAAGATGAACATTTACATTTACGCGTCTAAGTCAGATCCGTATCACACGTCTCAATGGGACGTGCTGTATCCGGAAAGCACGATCAACGAATTTAAAGAACTGATCGCGCTTCAGGAGAAGACAAAGTGCGAGTTTTCCTGGTCGGTCCATCTGGGCACTGCACTTTCGGGTATTACGAGTACATCGGATCCGAAATATACTAGTCAGTTATACAAGATGAAAGAAAAGTTTGACCAGCTTTATGATATTGGAGTGCGGAGATTTTGTGTCCTTAATGATGACTTTGGCGGCGGAGATTATAATATCGTTGTATCCTTTGTCAATGAGCTGGATAATTATCTCAAAGCTAAAGGCTGCGAAGACATGATCTACTGCCCGCAGGGATACAATGATCTGTGGGAGACATGGTATCCGGGTGAAGTGGAGGCCATGCAGAGCTTTAATGAAAACATCCATATTTTCTGGACAGGCAGTGATGTAAACTCACCATTTTATCAGGATTCGATCGATAATGCGGCAAACCTTACCGGTCACAGTCCGGTGTTCTGGGTGAATTATCCTGTCAGCGAACATGCGAAATCCGGAGTCTTCCTCGGAAGCATTGCTCACTATATCCGGGATAGCATCACAGGACTTGCGGGAGCAGTGTCCAACCCGATCTTCTTTGCCGAGGCAGACAAGGTAGCTTTGTTCCAGTTGGGAGCGTATTTCTGGAATGTGAATAACTACTCTTCCCATACAGAGGAAGTGTGGGAGCAGTGTTTCAAATATCTCCAGCCGGAGGTGTATGACGCTTACCTGACGATCGCGAGAAATGTGTCTGATTGTCCGGGGTCCTCCAGGATTCCGGCAGGCTTTGAAGAGTCTCTGTATATAAAGGATGCTCTGGAGAGTGTGCTTGGAAAGATCGAAGCCGGCGAAGATATCTCCACAGACCAGACGGCGGCAGATCTGCTTGCGGAGTTCAGGCATATTCAGTCTGCGGTGGATGAGTTTATGGAGAAGTGCGAAAATGAAGCGCTTGTACAGGAACTGTCCAATCCGGGCAGAACAGACGGAGGAGAGGGCTGGCTCCAGGCGCTGAAGAATGCGACCCTGGCGGGAGAACTGCTGCTCAGCGCGGAGATGGAGATGGATAAGGCGTCTCCGGATCTGACGGTCATATGGGAGAATTTTGCCTCTGCATCAGCAGAGATGAGCAAATATAATGAGAGGACTTACCAGTATCCGGATGGGAATAACAGACCCAAGGTAAAGGCAGCCAGCAAGAGGGTTGTTCCTTTTGTGGAATCCTGTCTGGAAGATGTAAGCAGATATATGGAAGATCTTCTTGCCGATGCAAATGAAGAAGTAGCGGACAGAGTATACACGAACATGGAGGAATACGCGGCTACCCCGCTGACGATCCAGGAGAAGGAATACAGCGTCCGTAATGTGGGAAGAATCCAGTTTGAGGCAGGAGATTATATTGGGATCAAGAAGAGCGATATTGCAGATATTTCCGCACTGTCCTTAGAGGGTACAGGGGTAGATTCACTGACGCTTCAGTATTCCATGTATGGGGATGAGTGGACAGATGCCAAGCCGGGAGAGCTGGGCAGCAATGCGGCTGTCCGTTATGTACGGCTTATCAATGAAGGGACAGAGTCTGTCGCTGCCGTGCTTTCAAAACTGGCAGTTGTCATAGAGAATCTGGACACAGAACTTACAGTAAAAGATACAAATATGTCTCTTGCAGCAGGTTCTGACTGGAGCGCGGTATTTGACGGCGACAGTTCAACAGCTGCGGAGACCGTGCAGAATCAGAATGTTGATGATTATGTCATTATAGATATGGGACGGACACAGGCGATCTGTGACATTACGATCACTACCTCAGATTCCGATCTGATCAAAGCCGCAGAGTTATCTGTATCAGCAGACAATACGAATTTTGATCCGATCGCGGAACTTACACAAGACGGTGCTGAGGTTGGTCCGACTACGAGGGTGTATAGTGCTGACGCCGGCGGCGCAGAGGCGAGATTCATAAAACTGACTCTTACCGAAGCCGCGGAAACTCCTCTTACACTCTGTGAAATTGCCGTAAATAAAAACGCTGCAGAAGCGGGAGATTATGTGGATCCCTCACTTATAACTACAAACACGTCAGGAAATGTATCTTATCTGAATGACAAAGACCTGTCCACCGTATTCCTTTCAGGCGAGGCAAAAGAAGGAGACTATCTGGAGTATAAGGTTGCGAACAGTGTAAATGTAGAGAAGTTCCGTATTCTCCAGAGCGGATCCTGTGATGCGTCAGTTTTGGCCGTGAAAGCGGATGGCAGTGAGCAGGATTTAGGTACGCTGTCGGAAACAGACCAGACGTTTGAGCTGGGTGATGTGGGAAATATCCATGCGATCCGGCTGGAATTCGCGGCAGGAAAATCCGCTCAGATCAGCGAGGTCATTGTCACCTATGGCGCAGATCCTTCGGAAGATGTGGGACAGGCAGTGGATAACATTTATCTTGACTCCAGTGTGCAGGATTCCACAGATACAGTCAATCTTGCTTTGGATCAGCCGGTGGAAGTGTCCGGGGTAGAGACTTCAGCCGTCAAACCCGAGTCAGCGGTAGACGGTACTCTGGACACGAAGTGGGACAGCGGTCCGCTTAAAGGAAATAACGCATCGAGCCCTCAGTGGATCATCGTTGACCTGGGCGGGTACTCCAACATGATCTCAAGCGTGAGTATGAGCTACTTTAATAAAGTGTATCCAACCGATTATGATATTCAGGTATCCGATGATAAAGAGAGCTGGATCACAGTAAAGACGATCCAGCACGAAAATGACGGTCCTACATATCCTGTAGATACGGTGGAAGAGGAATTTGAAGTTCCGGTCATGGCGAGATATGTCCGGTTGCTGTTCCGTTCCATCAACAGTGTGGCGGCCGGCAACTGCATCGGACTTCGGGAACTGGAAGTAAACGGTGTAAGAAGGCATGCAGAGATGTCCTATGTCTCCGTACAGGAGATGGAAGACCTGGAGGTTCAGGTCGGAGCAGAGACAGCCCTGCCGTCATTTGTTGAGGCTGTCATAACTGCTGAAAGTGATCAACAGAATACAGCAGTTAAAGTAATCCCTGAATGGAGTCCGGCGTCTGTGGATACATCGGCCGCCGGGGCGGTGGACGTGTTCGGAAGCCTCCCATACCGGTATAATCTGTCCAATCCCCTCGGGTGTGAGGCTGCGTTTACTGTGACGGTCAAAGAGGGAGTCGGGACTGAACCGGGCGAGGAGGATATCAATCTTGCGACTGGCAGTACCATTGAGGTTTCTGATGTAGAGTGGGAGCTTGACGGTTCTGCTGAGACGAATTTTACAGGTGATCTTACGATTGATGGAAACAGTGAGACGAGGTGGAGCAGCGGTCCGCTGAATAGTAAGAGCTTTGGAGAACCAGCAGATCAGTGGCTTATCCTCGATCTGGGCGGGCACGATGCTTACTTCAGCCAGATCAGGATCGACTATTATCGTAAGGTGTGGCCGACAAATTATCAGATCCAGGTATCCAATGACAAGGAAACATGGATTGAGATCAAGGCGTTCGAGAGAGCGTCTTCGGATGCCGCGGATATTACAGATACGATCGATCTGGAAGTGCCGGTGATGGCGAGATACATCCGTCTGTTCTACCCTGTGGGGGGACTGAATGAGAATGCCGCAGGCGGCAGCGTTTCTATCAAAGAGCTTGCTGTTACAGGAAAAAGGGCGGCAGAGGGCACTGTTTACAGTGCGGTGGAAGAACAACTGGAGAAGCTCCAGGTTGAGAATACTGTGGCAGCGGAAGAGCTGGAGCTTCAGCAGCTTATTGATGTGCGGCTGGACAACGCAGGAAAGAGTATGACAGTGCAGGTGATCCCGACCTGGGAGCTGGCTGGATGGAATGAACTTGAAAATGTCGAGACTACCATATACGGTACGCTTCCGGCAGGACAGTATGTCCAGAATCCGGATAATGTACGAGCTGAGCAGGTGGTGGTAAAGGGAACTCCGGAGACAGAAGAGCCGGAGCCTGAACCCGAGCCTGAACCGGAAGTTGATAAGACAGCTTTGTCAGCTAAGATACACGAAGCACAGGCGCTGACAGAATCTGATTACACGCCTGGAACGTGGGCAGCGCTTCAAAGTTCACTGGCAGAAGCGGTGAGAGTGAATGGAGCGGGTGATGTGGATCAGCAGACCGTAGATCAGGCGCTGACAGAGCTCCAACAAGCAATAGATGCGCTTGAAAAGGTCGTGGAACCGGAGCCGGGAGTGGACAAGACGGCGCTTGACGCCAAGATTCAGGAGATATATGCTTTGACAGCATCAGACTATACCCCGGAGACTTGGGCTGTGCTTCAAAACGTGTTGGCGGAAGCGGTGAGGATCAGCGGAGCGGGCGATGCGGATCAGGCAACAGTAAACAGGATATTGGCGGAGCTTAATAGTGCGGTCGCGATGCTTGCACAGGCACAGGCTCCGGGAGCGGAAAATCCCAGTACTCAGCCGGGTGCCAATGCTCCGTCATCTGCCGGATCAAACCAAGCGGGAAATATTAACAAAGCTGTGGAGACAGGAGACAGCTTTGCAGGAGGCATGTATGTACTGCTTCTGGCAGCAGCAGGCGCTGTGGCAGCATTCGCGGTTACTGTGAAAAGTAATGGGAGAATGAGGAAAAATAGAAAAGGAGTATGATAGCGATCAGATTGCGAATAATCAAAAGACAATGGGCAATTCTTCTAAATTACTAAAAAATTGTTGACATAGTAAAAAGCATATAATATAATAATCCTTGCGCTACGAGAAAGACAGGGTGCGCGAGGATTATCGGGGTGTGGCTCAGCTTGGCTAGAGCGCCTGGTTTGGGACCAGGAGGTCGCAGGTTCGAATCCTGTCACCCCGATCATGTGCGGGTGTAGTTCAATGGTAGAACACCAGCCTTCCAAGCTGGATACGTGGGTTCGATTCCCATCACCCGCTTTTCTGCAGAAGATGCAGAGAGCCTTATAAAGGGGATATTTTCATATGAGTCTGTAGCTCAGCTGGATAGAGCAACGGCCTTCTAAGCCGTAGGTCGAGGGTTCGAATCCCCCCAGGCTCGTTGACACGTTCACAGATAAGACAAAGTGTCATGGTTGTGGCGGGTCAGTCCATAATGCCTTGATAAGAGGCCTGGTGTATGGAA
>DWYM01000069.1 GCA_019118665.1 Candidatus Mediterraneibacter intestinipullorum | reverse complement strand
GGCAAGGAGACATTGACCTTATTCCAGCGGGTCTTAAAAGAGCATGGCATCCGCCATAAACTGATCCATCCATTTACGCCCAGGCATAATGGAAAAGTGGAACGCAGCCATCGCAAAGATAATGAACGGTTTTATGCTTCTCATACTTTTTATTCCTTTGAGGACTTTTCGCGACAGCTCCAGGTCTATAACCGCAGGGACTATAACCTGTTTCCTATGAGACCTTTGGGCTGGAAATCCCCACAGACTGTCTTGAAGGAATTTATTCAGTATGGTGTAACATATGTTTGACAAACCTACAATTTTTTAAAAATTCGCAAAAAACCGGGACGCCGAAACAGCTACCGGATATTTTCATCGATCGTGTGCTGTACCCTTTCCTGCACGAGCGCGGCAATCTCTGTCGTCTTCATGTCCTTATATTCTTCATACTCTATCGGCTTGAGAAAATGCACCTGGACAGTTACCGGCTTTATTGTACTGGAGTCAAAGGGTTTGAAGGAATCAATAAGCGCCACCGGCACGATCGGACACTGCGCCTTCGTTGCCGCCTTAAAACTTCCTCCTTTAAACGTCCCTGTCTGGTTTCCGTTTTTTGACCTTGTTCCCTCTGCAAAGATAAGGTAATTTCTCCCTTTCTTTACTTCTTTTGCCACATCGACGATAACCCGCATCGCCTGTCTCACGTCATCCCGGTCGATCAGGAACGCTCTAACGCACGCAAAAACCTGCTTCAGAAATGGGATTTTCCCCACCTCCTTTTTGGCTACCACTGAGAAAGGCCGGGGACTCGCTTCCACGATGGCAAGCACATCATAAAGCCCCTGGTGATTCGGAAAATACATGAAGCCGTTTTTATCCGGTATATTTTCTTTTCCATGTACATCAATGTGTACGCGTCCGCCTCTGTTTGCACGCAGATCGATCCAGCGGAGAAACTCAAACATGTCTTCCTCTGTATATTTATCTACATGGGCCGCTCTGTAGCAAAGGCGGATCCACCCATAAGGCACCATGTAAAAATTTCTCAGCACCATCATCAAGATACGCTTCATGTCCCCTCTTCCTCCGTCTTCCGGTAGTTTTCTGCCGCTGTCTTATACAGATCATTGCCCTCGCTGTCGATCACCACGATCGCAGGGAAATTTTCGACCGTCAGCCTGCGAACCGCCTCTGTGCCCAGATCGTCATACGCGATCACTTCCGCTGACGTAATGCATTTTGATAAAATAGCCCCGGCTCCTCCTACTGCCGCAAAATAAACGGCGCCATTCCTTACGATCGCATCAGTCACCTCATGGCTTCTCTTCCCCTTTCCGATCATGGCACCCATACCCAGATCCAGCAGCCGGGGAGTATATTTGTCCATACGGCTCGCCGTTGTAGGCCCTGCGGAACCGATGGGGCGCCCTTCGCGCGCAGGAGACGGGCCCATGTAATAAATAATCTGTCCTTCTATATCAAATGGTAAACTTCCGCCTTTCTGAAGTATCTCATCCATTCTCTTATGGGCAGCGTCCCTCGCCGTGTAAACCGTGCCGGTCAAATAAACATAATCCCCGGCGCGCAGAGACCTTGCCGTCTCTCTATTCATGGGTACTGTAATATGCTTATCCATAAGAATATCCTTTCTGTCAAAATATCCCGAAAACATTTCACAAAGAGATAGGTCCCCTTTGTGGAATATTTTCTAAATTATGCGCGTAATATGCCGGTTGACATGACAGCAGATATTCACCGCCACCGGAAGACCCGCAATATGAGTGGGATATGTGTTGATGTTGACCGCCAGCGCTGTCGTCGTCCCGCCTAAGCCGCCCGGTCCGATTCCCAGTCCGTTGATCTTGTCCAGAAGTTCTTTTTCCATATCTTTTACATATGGAACAGGTGAATGGCTTCCCGCTTCCCTGGTCAACGCCTCTTTCGCCAGCAGCGCGCATTTTTCAAATGTACCGCCGATCCCCACGCCAACGACCAAAGGCGGACAGGCGTTAGGCCCCGCCTCCTTTACCGCCGTAAGGACTGCGTTCTTTACCCCTTCGATCCCTTCAGCCGGTTTGAGCATAAATATCCGGCTCATATTCTCACTCCCGAAACCTTTGGGCGCAACTGTGATCCTCACGCTTACGCCCGGGATGATCCTGGCGTGGATGACCGCTGGTATATTGTCCTTTGTATTCTCACGGACCAGCGGATCCTTTACCACGGACTTTCTCAGGAATCCTTCCGCATAACCTCTGCGCACGCCTTCGTTTACAGCGTCCTCAAGACTTCCTCCCTCCAGATGCACGTCCTGTCCTACTTCCAGGAACACGACTGCCATACCTGTATCCTGGCAGATGGGGATCATCTCCTCAGCCGCCATTTCCAGGTTTTCCTCGAGCTGCCCCAGGATCTGCCTTCCAAGAGGAGACTTTTCCGACCTTACGGCTCTGGTCAGGGCCCGTCCCATGTCAGGGGAGAGAAAATGGTTCGCTTCAATGCACATTTCCCTGATGTTCTCTGTGATTTCTTTTACATTTACCGTCCGTATCATAGCTCGATCTCTATCTTTCTGTCCGTCCTGTCATATTGATGGTATTTCACCCCGGCGGCATCCATCATCCGCTTGGACGCGATGACGCTCGGAGTGTCCGCATATTTATCACTGTCGTAGATCACTTCCTTGATCCCCGCCTGTATGATCGCCTTGGCGCACTCATTGCATGGGAACAAAGAGACATAAAGCTTGGCGCCCGCAAGGCTTCCGCCGCTGTAATTCAAGATCGCGTTCAATTCGCTGTGGGTGGAGTAAACATATTTTGTCTCCAGAGGGTCCTCGCCGTCCCTCGTCCAGGGGAACTCATCATCCGAGCACCCGATGGGAAAGCCGTTATATCCCATGGACAGGATCTTATTATCCTGGCTGACGATACAACACCCCACCTGGGTGTTCGGGTCTTTTGAGCGCATCCCGGAAAGCATTGCCACACCCATGAAATACTCGTCCCATGTCAGATAATCCCTTCTCTTCTCCGTCCTCTCTGCCATCGCTTCCATCTCCTTTTCCCTGAACAGGGCTCTTTGTTTTCCCTGCTGTTCTCTGTTATTCCCGCAATATGAGTTACTTTGTTCCGAAGATACGGTCTCCCGCGTCTCCCAGTCCCGGTACGATGTATCCGTGATCATTTAATTTTTCATCCAGAGCGCCGATGAAAATATCCACGTCCGGATGCTCTTCCTGCATACGCTTTAATCCTTCCGGAGCAGCGAGAATGCAAAGGAAGCGGATGTTTTTCACACCTTTTTCCTTGAGCATGCGGATCGCCGCCACACTGGACCCGCCTGTGGCCAGCATCGGATCCACGACAAACACTTCTCTTTCACTGCAGTCTGCCGGAAGCTTACAGTAATACTCCACCGGCTCCAGCGTCTCCGGGTCACGGTAAAGACCGATGTGTCCCACCTTCGCCGCCGGGATCAGGGACAGCATCCCATCCACCATCCCCAGGCCCGCGCGCAGGATAGGCACGATGGCCAGCTTCTTCCCTGCCAGTTCTTTCCCGATCATCTCAGCAATCGGGGTCTTGATCTTCACATCTCTGAGCTTCAGATCGCGCGTGGCTTCATAGCACATGAGCTGGGCGACCTCGCCGATCATCTCCCGGAACTCTTTTGTTCCTACGTTCTCCTGCCTGATATAGCTGATCTTATGCGCGATCAGCGGGTGCTCCATGATTATTACTCTTCCTGTCATCCTTCTTCCTCCACAAGTGAATCTAATTTTTCCGCAAGCCGGCTGACCAGCCTGCACAGTACCTCAAAACATTCCCCATAAGCTGTCAGCGGCTTCCCATAGGGATCCGGTATTGCCGTATCATCTCCGACAAACTCATTCAGGGTGTAAACATTCCATCCTCGTCCGTATTCTGACAGGAGCTTACTCTTCTGACTCTCTTCAATAGCAAGTATCAGAGCGTCATCCTGAAGATTCTCTTCGTCAAACTGGCGGGATACATGGTCAGACAGCGTCATCTGCGCGCTCTTCATGATCGCCTCCGCCTTCTGGTTCGGCGGCTCCGGGAACAGCACGACCAGTCCCCTCGAATCAACAACGTACTCCTGCTTCAGCTCAAAATGCCGCAGGATTTCCGCCGCCATAGACGCTCTCGCGGAGTCCGTCCCGCTGACAAAGGTGATCCGCCTGTATTTCTGCTGCTTTACCACCGCCCCGGCAGATATCCTCAGATGCCCCGCCGCCTTTTCCAAACGATTCATGATCGCTTTTCCCATGCCCTGCACGGCAAAGGACTCGCTGTAAATTGTCTCTACCTCTTCCTCGTCAAATTCTCTGAGCACCCGGTAGAGACTTCGGGCAATCGTTTTTTCATTCTCCCGCGTGCCTATATTTTTGACGCTTCCATATTTATAGAAGGGAAGCGTTTCGGCAGTGGCAATGATCCCGGTCTGCCGCCCTTCTCTGTGGGCGGCGTACGAGAGCTGCCGGATCGCCAGGACCTCTTCTCTGAGATCGCCCTCTACAATGAGCAGCTTTGCCTTCGGCGCGTAATGCCTGTATTTCATTCCGGGAGCTTTCGGCGCTTTATCGCTCTCATCCCCCAAAAGCGTCTCATCGATGCTGACTTCGCCGATCAGCTCTTCCAGCATCTCTGACGTGACCGCTCCCGGTCTCAAGATCATCGGCGGGCTGACCGTCATATCCAGGATCGTCGATTCCAGCCCGATATCCACGGTTCCTCCATCCAGGATCATATCGATCTTTCCGTTCAGATCCTCCGCCACATGTTCCGCCGTGGTCGGGCTGGGTCTTCCCGATGTGTTCGCGCTTGGCGCGGACACGAACCCTCCCGCAGCCCGGATCAGAGCCTGCGCCACAGGATCGGACGGCATCCGCACCGCAACCGTGTCAAGCCCTCCTGTCGTCCCATATGGTACGGCCTCGCTTTTCTCAAACACCATGGTCAGCGGACCCGGCCAGAAATGCATCGCAAGGATATCTGTCTCCGCAGGAATATTGACCGCCATTTCTTTTAACGCCTCATACTCTGCAATGTGGACGATCAAAGGATTATCCGAAGGGCGCCCCTTTGCAGCATAGGTCTTGAGCGCTGCCTCCTCCTTGAGGGCGTGGGCCCCCAGTCCGTAGACCGTCTCCGTGGGAAAGGCAACCAGCCCTCCCCTTTGCAGAACCTCTCCTGCTTCCTGGATGACTGTTTCATCTATCTGGTTTTTGTCAATTTTTCTTATTTTAGTCTCCATGAAATTTATTATATCATTATTCCCGTCAAAAAAAAACTCTTTTATCCGCCGCCCTCTCATCCGGCATTTATATATTCCAGGATCCCTTTTGCCACCGCCTCCGCCAGCTTCTGTCGATATTCCTCATCCGCCAGCTTCTCCGCTTCTTCATAATTGCTTAAAAATCCGCACTCTGCGATGACTACCGGCACTTCCGTTTTTTTCAATATGTAATATGTACGGTTCGGTTTAGCTGCTTTTGTATTATCCGGATCGATCTCTTTTAGCGCCTCCTGGATGATCCCAGCTGCGCGCTCGCTCTCCGTGGAATCCGCATAATAAAATACCTGCGCGCCGTGGACACTCTCCTCATGGTAACTGTTCTGATGGATGCTCACCACAAGCGCCGGCTTCTCCTCGTTCATAAGACTGACTCGCGCCTTCAGGTCTTCTACCTGAGTCTCCGCAAGCCGTTCGTCCTCGGTCCGGGTCATTACAACAGAAATATTTTCTTGTTTTAGAATATCTTTAATTTTTAAAGATATTTTTAAGTTTACTTCTTTTTCTTCCACACCATTTACTCCGACCTTCCCTCCGTCAAGCCCGCCGTGTCCCGGATCAATGACGACCACCCGCTCATTTTTCCCGGCCTCCGCCTTTCCGGAAACCTCCTCGTTCTGGGCAAAGCGTTTCTTCAGAACCACTCCCCCGGTCTGGCAGAGAACGATCAGCACTACCAGCGCCGCTGCCATTGCCACAAGCCCGATTTTTTTTGCCACGAAAAACATCCTCCTTTCACATATACCAATATATATGCAAAAGAAGGATGTCTCTTTCTATGCTGTATGCGTTTTAAAGATATTCTTCTGTCTTTCAGTTCACATACTGGAGGATGAGATCCCATATACCGGAACTCTCCATGTCAAGGCTCCATTCCGCTACTCCTGCCAGTCCGTTCGCCTTGACCACCTTCAGTTTTTCCTCCAGGGACCGGCTGTCCTCCAGCCAGATCTTATAGACTCCGCCATCAGCCTCCCACTGGGCATAGTTCTGTTTTGTCGTGTCATCCCACTCCGTCTGCGCGCCTGAGGCTGACACAATGTCCGCCGCCTCGTCCATGCCATAGGCATAGCTGGTCACGTTGTTCGGGTACGACGCCGCTTCTGTTCCCGCTTCCTCCGCCAGCTCATCCTCTGACTTTGGTGTCTCGAACCAGAGCCTCGTATAGAACGGAATTCCGGCAACCAGTTTTTCCGCCGGGACCATTTTCAGCGCCTCCGTGATCCCATCCTCGAGATAACCGACAGACGCCACGGAACCGGCCTGATAAGAACCGTCCGTGTGCTCGTCATATCCCATGATCATCACATAATCCGCCACCGCGCCCTGTTCCTCAAGATCATAATGTGAATTGTAGGGCTGGGGCACATAGTTGTCCACCGAGAACACCAGACCGTTTTGCCTGCACTTTACCGACAGTTCACGGACAAACTGTACATAATGTTCCCCGCAGTCCGCGGATATGAGCTCAAAATCCAGATTGATGCCATCCACGCCGGACTGAAGCGCTTCCGCGATCACCTGATTGATCACCCTTGTTCTCTTTGACGTATAGCTGAGCACTTCATATGTTTCCTCATAGGAGCTGATGCCTCCGTGGAAGTCTCTGAGCACAGCCCATACTTCAATATTAGACTGATGCGCGTAATTGACGTAGCTGGCGTCAGCAATGGAGGACACATTACCCTCTGTATCAGCAAGGCTGAACCAGGTCGGCGCAATGGTCGTCAGGCCCTTTGTCCCTGCGATCGTCTCCAGCACAAAGCTGTTGGCATCCAAGTTAGACACATTGTGCCACGCCATATTTATGGTATAGGGCTTTGATATATTCGTATATACAGGCTCTTCAAATTCCCGGGATATGGTCTCCGTAGCAATGTCTCTGAGATCGCCGGTCCTGACATATCCGATGAACCCGCCCTCTGTGCCGACTTTCATCCAGTCGTCTTCATCTTCCAGGACCGTCACTTTATCCGATTTCTGCACGTCTGTCAGGATAGGGCTCTTCACTCCGCCCTGATATCTTATCTGCGTATCGCGCTTTATGCTGGCCATCCGGACCTCGCCCCACTCGGATGTGATAACGGCTCTTGACGGAGACGGATCATCATAAACCGCATACTCCATATTCGTATATGTCTGGATAAACGGAAGCGCAATATATGCTGTTCTGCCTTCTGTTTTCAGGATCACATAATCTTCGCTTTTCTTTTCCGTTATGTCCGTGTATTCTTTGCTGCCGACTTCTACCGAAACGCTGCCTCCCGGCAGAGTATACAGCAGGACGTTCTCATTCGGGTCCCAGTAGAACCTTTTATTGATCCGGTCATGTACAACAGAGTACTCGATATAATACTGGCCGTCATAGATCTTGCCGGGCGCGGGGGATTCCGCTGTCCCGCCCTCTGATGATGACGCGCTGTTTCTGATGACTTCATTATTCACGATCACAGCAATATCGTTTTCCGCCTCCAGTTCATAATATTGATTCAGATCAGCTCTCTCATTTGATGGGCCGTATTTTCTCCAGATCACGAAACCACCGATCGCACCTATGATCAATATAATAAGTATCAGCCATCGTATAGCTGTATTGCGCCGCCTTCTCCTTGCTCTGCTGCTCCTTTTCCCCGGCCGTCTGTTCGCGCCGGAGCTGCTGTTTCCCGGTCTCTGGGCGTTTCTCTCAGGGCGTTTCCTGTGCGCGCTGTCTGCGCCTGCGCGCCTGGGAATCGCGCCCCTTCTTTCTCTTTCGTCCATGCCGCACCTCCTATCAGCAATTATTATACCACGCGCGCAGGGAAGGAAGCGCCGCGCAGGCGGCATTTACTTTCCAAGCCGTGGCTTCATGTATAATCCCCGCGCAGCGGGGCAGACCGCTTTAGCGGTCTGGATTGCACATCGTGCAATCATTATACCATATTTTCATAATACGTCATTAATAATTTGCCTGTTTCAGGATATTTTAAACAGCCTGCCAAAAAATACATCCATAACCTCATGTCCGGCAGTCAAGGGGGTGTCTCTGCCTGTCTGCGATCGTTAATATCTGTAAACCTGAGCGCTTCTATGTGTCCGTCCCGGTCGATGTCATAATCTCGCATATATGTGCCCTCCTCCTTGGTCATATGGGCCGTCACGATCTGGATCGCATTGGCATGACATCCGTCAATCGAGATATCAACGCCCTTTTTTTCATATTTTTCCAATTCTTCAAACAAATCCCTGTAAACTCTTTCATCCATTTTCATCCGGCATATACTCCTTTCCTCTGCGGATCATGATAAATAGTGTATCCCCGCCCTGTCACCATACGGAAGCATTCGTGACATACTCTCGGATCCGGGCGGAACAAAAGACAGTTAAATCCGCATCGGCATCTTATCGTTTCTTTACCCTCCTTTCGTATTTTATTTACTTATCAGGGATACCATCTTTTGTAAATGCCATTATATGAGCGGTGATCCACGTTTGCAATGTGTTTTTTGTTTATAACCAATGTAGATTTGTTGATAAGTCCGGCAGACCGCTCCACGCCGCAATACTGCCCATTCTACTGAACTTTAATTTTATCTTTACATCTTTTTGCTTTTTGTTTATACTAATGATGAGAATATGTATCCAAATATATTTTATGTGCATATTATCTTATATAGTATAAGGATGTGATCGTATGAAGATTGAAAAACTCAATGAAAATCAGATTCGTTGTACACTGACACATGCTGATCTTGCGGCACGCCACTTAAAACTGAGCGAGCTGGCATATGGAACTGAGAAAGCAAAATCTTTATTTCGTGATATGATGCAGCAGGCATCCTTTGATTTTGGATTTGAAGCGGAAAATATCCCATTGATGATAGAGGCAATCCCCTCTTCCGCGGATTCGATCGTTTTGATCATCACAAAGGTGGAAGATCCGGAGGAGCTGGACACACGCTTTTCAAAATTCACCCCTTCCGGCGATACCGATCCTCTTAATCTGGAAACGCTTGAAAAGCTCCAGGGCGCGGACGAATTCCTAAACCTCCTGAATAAGGTAAAGGAAGCGGCCGCAGGAACGCGCACCCCCGAACCCGGATCCGCTCAGCAGCCTGCATTTGCAGTACGTCTTTACTCCTTTGAAACACTGGACAGCGTGATCCGGACATCCCGCCTGCTGGCGCCGGTATACAGAGGAGCCAATACATTATATAAGGACGAAAACAACGGAATGTTCATTCTGGCGCTGGTGCCATCTGATCATTCTGCCAACGAATTTAACAAGATATGCAATATGCTTTCCGAATACGGTTCCCCAGAAAAGGCGGACGCTTCGGTCCTTGCTTTTCTGGAAGAGCACTGCAGCATCATTATATCAGCAGACGCCGTACAAAAATTATCCGCATTGTAAATAAGGCTATAAAAATCCCCCGGTCATATACTGACTCGGGGGATTTTTCATTACAGCTGATATCATATCAGCGTTATTTTTATTTCGCTGCCGCCATGGCCGCGTTGATCTTCTCTACGAGCAGCTCGCCGTTGATGCCATGCACCATTGCCGCCTCTTCGATCGTCTCCATCTGTGACGCCGGGCAGCCCAGGCAGTGCATGCCGATTTCCATAAGGATCGGCGCTGACTCCGGGAAAATATTGAGAAGTTCTCCGATTTTTGTATCTTTAGAAATCTGTGCCATTTCTATTTCCTCCTTAAATGAATCATAATTTTCAGTGTTTACTATTATAAGCCGTGTCAATTAATTTATCAACTGTGTTTTTTCTTTTATACATATACAGATTGTAGGATTACAATACATGTGTTACAACTGAATATTTAAAAAGCGAGGATAGCCTCTTTTGTGTTATATTTGAATCGCCAAACCCAAAATACTAACAAAGGAGTTCCTCGCATGGCAAGTATAACACAA
>DWYM01000068.1 GCA_019118665.1 Candidatus Mediterraneibacter intestinipullorum | reverse complement strand
ACCTGCAAACCAAATCCGCATAAAAATATCTCCAACCGTACAACTACGGCTGGAGATAGAAAAATTTTATTTTTTCATCTGTCTACTTGACAGGGAGCAGTTCAATTTAGTGCGACAGCCCCTTATTTTTTGTCTGCTGTCAGCAGTGGTTCTCCATGTATCAAGACTGGAGCGCGTCATATCCGGTCTCGCCTGTCCGGATCTTCAGGGCGCTCCGGATTTCATAGCTGAAGATTTTCCCATCCCCGATTTCGCCGGTAAAGGCGGCCTTCCGTATCGCTTCGATGGTCTTTTTCTCCCAGTCCTCCGAAGATACCACGATTTCGAACTTGATCTTCGGGTGCATGAAGATCTCAACCTCTGAGCCCCGGACCACTTCTTTGAATCCCCGCTGGGCGCCGAAGCCCACGACCTGAGATACAGTGATGCCGTTGACCTCAATGTCGTTTAAGGCGGCTTTCACATCTTCAAACTTTTCGTCTCTTATGATCGCTTCCACTTTTATCATCATAGAATATTCCCTCCTGTTTCTTTCTTAAAATAGATTGAGTCCTGGGCTGCCTTTAAGCATATCCGTCAATCAAGTCCATTAAAGGACGGATAAGCGTTCTCTCCGTGCTGGGTGATATCCAGCCCGACCAGCTCCTCCTTTGGATCCACGCGAAGTTTTGTAAAGGTGCGGACGATGCCGATACAGATAAGCGTGCCCACAACTGCAGCAGCGACTGTGACGAGGATGCTGATGAGCTGTGCGGTAAAGAGCTGTGTTTCACCGAATACAAGTCCGTCCCAGCGAGCAACGGAGTTGATGGAACTCTGACCGAAGAGTCCGGTGGCAATACCGCCCCACACACCGCCGATGCCGTGGCATCCGAACGCATCAAGAGCATCGTCGATTTTCAGCCTGTGCTTTATGAGCTGCATTGTAAAACAGCAGATGGGGCTGACCAGCGCACCGATAATAAAAGAAGACCATATGGGAACAAATCCGGCTCCTGGTGTGATGGCTACCAGACCGACGACAAGACCGGTGCAGGCTCCTACAAGAGTTGGTTTGCCGTTTTTGACTGTATCGATCAGCATCCAGGAGAGAAGTGCAGCCGCCGAGGAGATAGATGTCGTCATGAACGCATGAGCGGCGAGCCCGTCTGCGGCAAGTGCGCTTCCTGCGTTGAAACCGTACCATCCGAACCACAGAAGAGCTGCGCCAAGAGCCACAAAGGGGATATTGTGGATGCGGTAGGCAGTCTGTTCATACCCCTTTCTCCGTCCCAGGTAAATGGTGAGGACAAGGGCGCTCACGCCGGAACTGATATGTACCACATTTCCTCCCGCAAAGTCCACGGAACCAATGGAGGCAAGGAATCCGCCTTCTCCCCAGACCATGTGTGCCATGGGGTAGTAGACCATGACAGACCACAGGGCGATAAAGGCGAACAATGCTTTAAATCTCATCCTGCCTACCACGGCGCCTGTGATGAGCGCCGGTGTGATCATAGCGAACATCATCTGAAATGCGGCGTATACAAGGTGAGGGATCGTGTCAGAGTAAGGTCCGGCATCCCAGCCTACGCCATTTAGCGCTGCCCATCGGAAATCTCCGATGATCCCGCCGTGGTTTCCTCCAAAAGAAAGTGAGTAGCCGATGAGTGTCCACATGATAACGGACAGCCCCATGATGGAGACGCATGCCATCATTGTGTTGCAGACGTTTTTTCTTCGAACCAGTCCGCCGTAGAAAAACGCGAGACCGGGCGTCATAATAAATACGAGTGCTGTGCAGACCATCATAAATCCAGTGTTTCCAGTGTCCATATAAATACCTCCCATTCCTGTGTGGATTAGAATCAAGATCAACAAGTTCCCCGGGGTATTTCTGGTGTAAACGCATTTCCGCGCGGTTACAGGAAAGGCAGATGAGCCCTCCGTGACAAAAGAAAAACGCCTGATACGGAAGGGGCGGATGCCGCCTCCGTTGTCAGACGTCTTTGTCATGCCGTTAAGGATAGCAGAAGAAAAAATGAATGTCAAGAAAAAATTCTGTTCATCAGTTCTTCTTTGATTGTTTTCCATCGATCAGTTCAGCATAAGTAATGCCGAAGACTTCACACAGCGCTTTCAGCTCAATGTCCGTCACATACCGCTTGTTCGTCTCGATCCGTGTGATGACGTTCTTATCCATATCATAGCCTGCGAGCTGGAGCTTGTAGGCTAAAAGCCGCTGTGAATAGTGATGAGTCTTTCTGAGCTCGATCAATTTGTCTGCTATCAGATTTTTCTGTCCGGTTGCTGATACTGGTTTTGGCATATCATTCCCTCCATATTTTATAAGTGCCTCATTTTTTGCACTATTATTATTGATTTTATAATCAAGGACTAATATAATCGGTTATAAAAGTGATACAAAACATGGCAAATATGTGAAATGCAGGGAAATGTGGAAGATATGTACAGAGACAGAGCAAATAAATGTAAAAAGACGCTGCGTGTGATCCTTACCGCGGTCATTCCGGTTTTGGCGATGCTGTTCCTGTTTAGAGAGGCAGACATCCGGCAGCGTGCAGATCACAGCGGTATTCCCGATGCGGTGAGCAGCCGCACGGTAAATGGGGAATGTTATCTGGATGTAGTGGCAAACGAAGACAGGATCGAAGACGAGGCGGAGTTCGCCCGGACAGTGGTGCAGATGTGCAGAGATAATTCATTTCATTCGATGCGGCTGTCTACGGATCAGACCGGATATCCTTCCAGGCTGGAGATCAAGGTCTATCTGCAGCGCGCGGATGTCAATACAGTGGAGCCAGAGTTCGAAATCCGGTACGAACCCGCGGAGGAACCGGATGAGGAGAAACCCGATGAAGAGAAAGCCGATGCGGAGGGAGCGAAAGGGACAGGAGTGAAAGAAGCGGGATATAACATAAAGGATGATGAGGAAAAATATGCGCTTTATATAGATGATAAGGACATTCCGTGATATTATTAATGATAAGCTGATCTGCGCAGAACGAGGAGAAGCAGGAAGAGCCTGAATGGGGGAATGTTTCTATGGAGAGAACTCATGATAAGATGAAATACCGCCTGGCAGACGCCTTGAAACGGTGTATGAAACATGCGCCACTTGAGAAGATAACAGTAAGCGGGATCACGGAGGAATGCGGCACGACACGTCAGACATTTTACCGGCATTTCAAGGATAAATATGATTTGGTAAACTGGTATTTTGACAAGATTCTGCAGGAGTCCTTTGAGCATATGGGAGAGGGCAGGACAATCTATGAAGGTCTGGTCAACAAGTTCCATTATATTCAGGAAGAACGCCTGTTTTTTAAGGCGGCGTTTAAGAATGATGCGCAGAATAATCTGAGAGATCATGATTTCCATCTGATCCTGGCGTTCTATACAGAGCGGATCGAGGGGAAGATTGGGAAAAAGATGCCGGAACATCTCAGATTTCTTCTGGAGATGTACTGTCAGGGATCGATCTACATGACAGTTCGGTGGGTGTTGGGGAAGATCAAGGGAACTCCGGAAGAGATAGCGGGTTCGCTAGTGGACGCCATGCCTGCCGAGCTTGGAGAGGTGTTCCGGAGTCTGGAACTGTTATAGGAGCTGATCTGTCTGAAAAGTGACAGATCGGCTTTTTTGTAACTTTCTATTTTTCCGGCAGATTGTTAAAATATAGACAGAAACAAATATCTGAAAAAATAAGTCTGCAAATAAAAAGTCAAGCAGAAATTAATGAACTTTGAAAATTTTATACAGGTTGAAAAAAGAGTATCACAACCAGACCACCGCAGTACGCTGGTCTGAAGCAAAGTATGGTATTAAAATCAG
>DWYM01000067.1 GCA_019118665.1 Candidatus Mediterraneibacter intestinipullorum | reverse complement strand
GCTGTATTCTGACCGTGAACGTGTCAGCGTGACGCGGCTGGAACAGTTTGCTTCCTGCGCGTACGCGCATTTCCTGAGCTATGGACTCCGTCTGTCTGACAGGGAAGAGTATGGGTTTGAGGCGCTGGATTTTGGAAATATCGCCCATCAGTCCCTGGAGCGGTTTTCACGGAAGGCGGACCGGGAGAAATTAAGCTGGGTGCAAATGACGCCGGAGAAGCGGGAAGAACTTATCGATGAGAGCGTGGAAGAGAGTGTGATCGATTATGGCAATACCGTGCTTTTTAGCACCTCCCGCAATGAATATATGATCGGACGTATCAAACGGCTGATCGGGCGGTCAGTGTGGGCGCTTACCAGACAGCTTGAAAAAGGAGACTTTGTTCCCAGCGGGTATGAGCTCAAGTTCGGGAGCGGGAAGATCGACCGGATCGACATATGCGAGGAAGACAACTGTGTATATGTAAAGGTGACAGATTATAAGACCGGGATGAAGAGCTTCGATATTACGGCGCTGTATCACGGACTTCAGATGCAGCTCCCAGTCTATCTGAACGCGGCGGTCCAGGTGGAAGGCCGGGCGCATCCGGGGAAGGAAATCGTGCCTGCCGGTGTCTTTTATTACAGGATACAGGACCCGGTCGTCCCGGCAGAGGACAGCGATGAGGCAGTGGAGAAAAGTATCCTGAAGGAATTGAAGCTGGACGGTCTCATCAACGGCGATGAAGCTGTCGTGTCTCATCTGGAGCGCGGTCTCAGCGGCGCGTCCGTCCTCTTTCCAATGGGGCGCAACAAGGACGGTTCTCTCAGTAAGAGCTCCCGGGCGCTGTCCCAGGAGAACTTTGAGATTGTCTTAAAATATACAAAGGAAAAGGAAAGCAGCTTGAAGGAAGCAATGTATGCGGGAGAAGTCCAGGCGGCCCCTTACGAAATGGGGGAGAGTACGGGATGTGATTATTGTGCGTACCGGGATATCTGCGGCTTTGATTTCCGGCTTGCCGGATGCGCATACCGCAGGCTGGAGAAGCTTACTACGGAAGAAGCCGTGGCAGCAATGCGGCAGACGCTGGAAGGTGACGGATGCCAGGAGCGTGGTATGAACGAGAGCGGGATGCAGATGAGCGGAATGAGCGGGAGCGGGACGCAGGAGCGCAGGCTGAACGACAGCGGACTGGGAGGTGAGCAGGGATGAGCGTGAAATGGACGGAAGAACAGCAGAAGGTCATTGATCTGAGGGACCGGAATATCCTCGTATCAGCGGCAGCAGGTTCCGGCAAGACAGCAGTGCTTGTAGAGCGCATCATCCAGAGGCTCACAGAAGAAGAGCATCCTGTGGATGTGGACCGGCTGCTCATCGTGACATTTACCGAGGCGGCGGCAGCGGAGATGAAAGAGCGGATCGGCGCCGCCATAGAAAAAAAGCTAATGGAGCGGCCCGGGGACGCCCGCCTGGAACAGCAGGCAACGCTTGTTCACAGCGCGGCGATCACGACGATACACAGTTTCTGCCTCTCGGTCATAAGAGACCATTTCCATGTCATCGGCATTGACCCGGGATTCCGCATCGCAGAGGAAGGGGAACTGAAACTGCTGCAGCAGGATGTGATGGATGAACTGCTGGAGGAATGTTACGAGGAAGGAACAAAGGATTTTCTCGATTTTGTGGAGCGGTTTGGCACAGGGCGCAATGACCGGAAGATCGAGGGACTCATCCTGAAGCTGTACGAGTATTCCCGCAGTTATCCCCAGCCAAACAAGTGGCTTGACTCCTGCGTGAGAGCATATGAAATGCCGGAGGGCGGGACTTCTGCAAGGGCAGAGGAAACAACCGGAGAAAATACAGCATCCGCTGACGGCAGCGTCATGGAACGTGGCGAGGCTGAGAGGGTACAGCGCTGTGCGGCTGAGAAGGTGCAGTCCTGTGCGGCTGAGCAAATACGGCACCGTGCAGAGGAGAGAGTACGCTGCCGTGCGGGGGACGTCCGCCGTGTGCTTGAACGAGCTTTGGAAATCTGCGGGGAGCCGGATGGTCCGTACATGTATGCGGATATGCTGGAGTCTGATCTTGAAGGCATAGAAAGGCTGGAAGAGGAGCAGGAGTTCAGGGGGCAATACGATATTGTCTGCGGATTTGAATGGAAACGGCTTTCTGGAAAGAAAGATGAAACTGTGTCCGAAGATAAAAAAGAAGCCGTAAAGAAGCTCCGCGAGCAGGTGAAAAAGCTGGTCAAAGACATCCGGGAAATCTATTTTTACGCTCCATGTGAGGAATGGGAGAAGGATATGGAGGCGGCATGTCCGTCCATGCGGACGCTGGTTTCCCTGGTTAAAAAGTTTTCAGAACTGTTCAGTGAGAAAAAACGAAGCAGGAATATGATCGACTTTAATGATATGGAGCAGTTCGCCCTTGCCATCCTGACCGGGGAAAAAGACGGAAAACTGGTCCCATCGCCGGTGGCGGGGGAATACCAGGATCGGTTCGAGGAAGTGATGATCGACGAGTACCAGGACAGCAACCTCGTCCAGGAAACAATCCTCGCCAGTGTATCCAGAATGTCCCGCGGGGGATATAATGTCTTTATGGTCGGCGATGTGAAGCAGAGTATCTACAGCTTCCGTCTTTCCAGGCCGGAGCTGTTCATGGAGAAGTACGACACATACAGCCTGGCAGACAGTGAAAAACAGCGGATCGATCTGCACAAGAATTTCCGCAGCCGTCCGGAAGTTCTGGACAGCGTCAATTATATTTTCAGGCAGATTATGGGCAGAGATCTCGGGGGAATCGAGTACGATGACAGCGCCGCGCTGCATGCAGGGGCAGATTTTCCATCTCTTCCTGAAGATGCGGAAAAATCCGGATTTACTGACCGGACAGAGCTTCTCCTGCTGGACAAGGCAGATACCGGAGATGAGGACGCCCGCAGGGCAGAGGTCCGCATGATCGCCCGCCGCATCCGGAAACTTATGAGGACCGGTATGGTCATTGACAGGGAGACCGGAGGGTATCGCAGAGTGCAGTACAGGGATATCGTAATCCTGACCCGCAGTATCAAAGGATGGGCGGAAGATTTTTCCGCGGTGCTTACGGAGGAAGGGATTCCTGCTTATTCCGTGAGCCGGGAGGGATATTTCGAGACTTATGAGGTGAGCGTCCTGCTGGATTATCTGAAGATACTGGACAATGCGCGGCAGGACCTTCCCCTGGCGGCAGCTCTGACCTCCCCATTCGGAAATCTGTCCACAGAAGACATGGCAGAGATACGGATCGCATTTCCGAATCTTGCATTTTATGAGGCTGCCGCTGCGTATGCCGCGGGGGAAAAAGAAAAAACAGAGCCGGATGGGACGCTTCAGAAAAAATTGTCGCGTTTCTACCGGCAGACAGCTTATTTCCGGGAAAAGGTGCCCTATACACCGGTGCACGAGCTCCTGACAGAAATTATAGAGGAGACAGGTTACGGCCTGGCTGTTGCGGCAATGCCCGGAGGCGCCCAGAGGACGGCGAATGTGGAGATGCTGGTGGAGAAGGCGTCGGCGTTCGAGGGGACGAGTTACAAAGGGCTGTTCAATTTCGTGCGGTACATCGGACAGTTAAAGAAATATGACGTAGATTATGGGGAAGCAGGGATCATGGATGAGCAGTCTGATACAGTGCGCATTATGAGCATCCACAAAAGCAAGGGTCTGGAATTTCCCATCGTATTCACCGCGGGAATGGGGAAACAGTTCAATATGCAGGATGCAAAGGGCAGTGTGCTCCTTCATCCGGAGTGGGGCGTGGGACTGGATTATATTGACCTGGAGAGAAGGACAAAGAAACCGGTATTCCTGAAGAAAATGATTCGGGAAGAATCTCTGCTGGAGACGCTGGCGGAGGAGATGCGTATTCTCTATGTCGCCATGACCCGGGCAAAAGAAAAACTCATCATGACAGGGTGTGCGGATATGGATGCCCTGACAGCATATGGAAATCTGGGCGTATTCCGCGTGGAAGGGGCCAGATGTTACCTGGACTGGGTGCTCCCTGCGGTACTGGAAGGAACGGAGCGGGAAGCGGCAGATGCAGCCGGGGAGACGGATGTAAAGGTAAAAGCATGTGCCCCGGTGGAACTGGCTGTATTTTCCGGGGCAGACCTGACGCCGGAGACGTCGGAAGAGAGAGCGGAGGAGCTGGCGCTGGATGTACTGGAACACTGGGACACATCCCGGGTCTATGTACCGGAACTGCGGGCCCGCCTGGAAGAACAGATGGCTTATGTATATCCGTATGAAGATTCGGGAAGGATGAAGTTGAAATTTACAGTCTCAGAGCTTAAAAAACGTTCCGGCCTTGCGGAGGAAGCCGGGCAGGAAATGTATGAGGAGCCGGAGGTCGTACCCCTGCTTCCGGGATTCCTCCGGGAAGAGGAGACGCTCACCGGAGCTTCCAGGGGCAGCGCCTATCACAAACTGCTGGAGCTGCTGGACTTTACAGCGGAATATGATGATGGAAGCCTGTCCGCGGCGATCGGGAAACTGCGGGCAGCAGGAAGGCTGACCGGGGAGATGGCAGAGTGTATCCGCCGCGAAGATATCCTTCGGTTCCTCCGCTGTAAGAGCGGAAGGCGCATGCGCCGGGCGGCAAGCTGCAAAGAACTGTTCAAAGAGCAGCCGTTCGTCCTTAGCATTGATGCATCTGAGATCTACCCGCAGGACCAGTCGGGTGAAAAAATTCTCGTGCAGGGGATCATCGACGTGTACTTTGGAGAACCGGATGGACTTGTAGTGCTGGATTATAAGACGGATAAAGTGAGAAGCGCCGGGGAACTCAGGGAGAAATATCACGCTCAGCTTGATTATTATGCCCGCGCGCTGACGCGGCTCACCGGGAAGCCGGTAAAAGAAAAAATCATCTATTCGTTTACGCTGGGAGAGGAGATTGCGGTATGAGCATGGGTATGAACATTCTCACCTATTATCTTTTGAGCATTAATTTCATTACCTGGGTTGCCTATGGTCTGGACAAAGGGCGGGCAAAGAAAGGAAAATGGCGGATTCAGGAGCGGACGCTGCTCATCCTTACAGCGGCGGGCGGTTCCGTGGGAGCCCTCGCCGGAATGCTCCTGTTCCGGCACAAGACAAAGAAGGCAAAATTTGTCGTGGGAGTCCCGGTCATGCTGGTGGCGCATTGCGTGATTACAGCCGCGGCAGTACAATGGCTGATGAAATAGCAGGCGATAAAGTGTGATGAAATAACAGGCAGTGAAATCGGATGAAATAATCGGCTGATGAAATAAATATTGAAAAACAGGAAGGATTCTGCTAAGATAAGTCTGGAAATAACAGAGCGGGTTCTGGTACTCCTGTCATACCGCAATGGGGCGGAAGGACAGGAGCAGTCCCGCTTTTATCTTTTTAGAAAGGAAGAAGAAGTATGCCAAAATTAAACGAAAATTATCTGAACGTGCAGGACAGTTATCTTTTTGCGGAGATTGCCCGCAGAGTAAAAGTATATGAGGAAACCCACCCGGACAAGGCGCAGAATATCATCCGGCTCGGTATCGGTGACGTGACCCGCCCGCTGACAAAAAGCGCCATCGAAGCGCTTCATGAGGCGGTGGACATGCAGGCGGTGCCGGAGACATTTAAAGGATATGGACCGGAGCAGGGATATGAATTCGCCCGCCAGGCGGTAGCCGGATACTACGCCAAAAACGGCGTGCATGTAGACGCAGATGACGTGTTCATCTCTGATGGAGCAAAAAGTGATACCGGAAATATCACGGAGCTTTTTGCGCAGGACAATGTGATTCTCGTGCCGGACCCGGTCTACCCGGTGTATGTGGACACGAACACAATGGACGGAAAGCAGATTCTCTATATGAACGGAACGGAAGAGAATAATTTCCTGCCGATGCCCGACGATTCTGTAAAGGCGGACATTATTTACCTGTGCTCCCCGAACAACCCGACCGGAGCGTGCTACAATAAGGAACAGTTAAAAGCATGGGTGGAATATGCGCTGAAAAACGAGGCGGTGATCCTGTTTGATTCTGCTTATGAGGCGTTTGTTTCCGAACCGGAGCTGCCCCGCAGCATCTATGCGGTAGAGGGCGCGGAGAAGTGTGCCATTGAGTTCTGTTCCCTGTCCAAGACAGCAGGGTTTACCGGAACCAGGTTCTCATACACTGTCGTTCCAAAAGCGCTCGTATTCACCGCGTCAAACGGCCGGCAGATGAGTATCCGTGATATGTGGAACAGACGCCAGTCCACGAAATTCAACGGAACGCCGTATATTATCCAGCACGCGGCGGCAAAGGTGCTTTCCGATGCGGGCATGAAAGAGTGTATGGAAAACATCTCCTACTATATGGAAAATGCCCGGCTCATCGCGGATACGCTGCGGAGGAAACATATCTCCTTTACAGGCGGCGTGAATTCTCCGTATATCTGGTTCAAATGCCCGGACGGTATGGAGTCATGGGATTTCTTTGACTATCTGCTGGAAAACGCGCAGGTCGTGGGAACTCCGGGGGCAGGATTCGGGGTAAATGGGAAAAACCACTTCAGACTGACATCCTTTGGGACACACGAAAAAACAAAAGAAGCAATGGAACGTTTTGAAAAACTCTTTTCATAAACTCTGGGTTTGTCTGAACAATGGGACAGTCCTGTGGAGATTTAAGGCTTTAACAGAGCCTGGATTTCACAGGACTGTCCCTTTTTATGCTGAAATAGTCAAAAAGAGAAGTGGGTACAGAGACGTACAGAAAATATTCGGACAGAGTTTTTATTCATTCAGACAGAAACTATTGATAATTAATATAGAAAATGATACGCTGTGATAAATTAATTATCCATTATTTACCAGTTGATACACTGGAAGGGCAATGGGATGGAAGTCTATAATATAGTGAAATTTAAAGGCAGTCGAAAATGAACCGTCCAGACCAGAATATGATATTGCATATCGCTCTGTAAGAGAAGACGATGACGGGTTTACTGCGCAATTCACTATTAAAAACAATACAGAACAGGCTATGACTGACTGGTCATTTGATTTTGATTATAATATGCCAATCGAACGGTCAGATAATGCACAGATGTCTGTAACAAATTATGATGAAGAAGCACAGTATAAATATCATTATCAGTTAAAAGGAAATGAGACAACGAAGACGATTGCACCTTACAGTGAATTGTCGATCACCTATAAAGTAAAACAAAAATTGAATATCAATGATACGCCACAAAATTATAATTTTGCTTATCAGAAAGTAAACCCATCTATAGAAATCATACTGAATGAAGAGGGCTTAGAAAATAAAGGAAATGATTATTTTGTTGAAACAGGGGTGTTTAAGGACATCAGTGGTATGATACATTCACAATTTCCGATTAAAAAGATTGAATACAGTATTACGTCTGGTGGACTGAACATGGATATGGGAGTTTTAGATGCTTCTGAAGAATGGCATATAGCCGATCCTGTCCTGTTTGCAGGGGTAAACCAGCTGACTGTTACTGTTACAGACACCAGTGGATTTATGCTTGCAAAAAGCTTCATCTTACATATGGGAAGCATAAAAGGCGACCCGCAGCTTGATAAAAATGATAATGACGGAGATGGACTCCAAAACTGGGAAGAAACCATGTATGGTACGGATCCGGATAATGCGGATACGGATGGCGACGGACTAAGTGATTTTGCCGAACTGACCTCTACAGGGACGAACCCTCTGCTGTCAGACACAGACGAAAATGGAATTACAGACGATTTAGAAGATGATGACGGCGATGGTCTTACAAATATGGAAGAAATCGATCTGGGTACTGATCCGGCATCTAAAGACAGCGATAAAGATGGATTGGATGATAAAGAAGAACAACAGTATCAAACCCCCCCATTGATTCAGACACGGATAAAGACGGACTTCCGGACGGCAGAGAAATTATTCTAGGAACTGACCCTTTAAACCCTGACACGGACGGAAACGGCATTCCAGACGGTGAAGAAGAGATAAAGGTAAGTGTGGAAGTGACGGAAAAAGAGAAAGATCCATTTGTAACGCCTTATTTGGAGGTGGTACTTCCTGCCGGGATTTCTGACACCGTAGAGATAAAACGGGACGACCCGGAAAATAGTGTCTGGGTTCCAGAAGATGTTCCCGGACTGCTGGGTGCTGCATATGACTTTAGCGCTGAAGAAGAGATAAAAGAAGCAGAAATCGCATTTAAATTTGACCGGAAATTTTTAGATAATGAAAATTTCAATCCACAAATTTATTATATTGATACGGAAAAACAGGAAATGTATCCATTAGAAGACCAGGAAGTAGATTTAGACAATTGTGTTGTGAAAGCAAGGACAGCACATTTTTCAAAGTATGCTTTGATTGATACTTACCTGTGGGATCAGGCATGGAAAGACGACATTATAGCAGGAGAACAGGATAAACTAAATGCAAGAATAGATGTTGCATTTGTATTGGACGAATCTGGAAGCATGGCGTCAAATGACCGCCGGAATGTTCGTGTACAGGTTTCAAAAAACTTCATAGATATTTTGCGTAATGAAGAAAAGGTTCATGACCGCGGCGCTGTAATTGGATTCGCCAGTTCGGCAAGACTTTTATCGCCTTTTACGAACGACCATGAAGCATTAAAAAAAGCTCTGGATAATATCAGGGCAAGCGGCGGTACTTCGCTAAGCTCGGGAATATCATTGGCATTAGGGCAATTCCCTCTTCCGTCTGTTGATTTGCCTGATACGGATGATAATTATGAGACGTCTATGAAAATCATTGTAATGCTTACGGATGGAGCGGGAAGCTATAGTGATACTTACACACAGAATGCGATAGAAAAGGGTGTAAAAATATATACCGTTGGCCTGGGCAGTTCTTATGATCGGACACTTCTGCAAAAAATCGCCGAGCAGACAGGGGCGCAGTCCTACCATGCAGAGAATGCGGATGATTTAATAGGAGAGTTTGAGAAACTGATGAGAGAAAGTGTTGATATCGTTACCGACAGTGATGGCGATGGTTTAAGCGATTATCATGAGGAAAGGATCCGCTTATTCAATGGGTTAACGATTCAACTGGACCCAAATGATCCAGACTGTGATGGCGATGGTCTGAAAGACGGCGAAGAGATTGTTCAGGCAACGGATATGTGGGGAAGAGTATTTTTCCGCATGAAATCACACCCCAATATGACGGACAGTGATGGAGATTGAATCCCGGACAATGAGGACGCCAACCCAATGCAGTCGGACAGGGAAACGATCACCCTGAAAAGGTCAGAGTTCGTTCACATTGATAACGCTCCAAGAGGAGATGGTTATGGCGGTAATCAGGGTACATTTTCTACAGATGATTTCTGGAGCGTAGATTCAATCATCAGTGAATCCGGATGCGGAAATATTGCGGGCAGCAATGTCATACTTTACTGGGCGCTGCAGAATCCTGATAATGCAAATGAAATAACGGATATAGCAATCAAAGACGGAAGGATAGAGCTTGAAGATTTTAAAAACTTTTCCAGACACATGCATGAAACCTATTTTCCTGTGGCACGTTGGATCGGTATGTTTGGTCCTCAGGTAGCGATAGGTTTAAATAGATATGGAATAGAGCATACGGAAGAAAAGTATGCCTCCTCGTGGTCTGCTTTTTGGGATGCGGATGTGACTCTCCGGGACATCCGGGATATGCTGGAACAGGATATCCCGGTAATTATGGCGATTGGAATGTCCAATAATGGCAAACTTGATCTTTATCAAAAAGACAATAATGAGTATATTAATGCTACAAGAACATCACTGCATTTTGTGACAATTACCGGATTATATATGGACAAGTCGCGGGCAAATCATAAAATCATGCTGGAGGTATCTTCTTGGGGACAGAAATATTTCATAGATTATGAAGAATATGCAGACTTTTGCAGCCATTTCTTCGGGGTATTCTCAAATGGCATCGTAAATATCCAGGCTTAGAGAAGAGCGGATACCGCCGACAGAAAGGAAGGACGGCAGTATGAAAAAAAGAAACGGAGAATATTTTTTCTTGTCATACTTTTATTTTTTATTGGATCCAAAATAGTAAAAGATATACAAATATCCTATATGCGTGCAAACAGCGAAGAATACCGGCTGATTGACGACGTCCTCAAGGAATATGGAACAGGTCTTTATCCATTAGAAGTTACAGGGATTGACATCGATAAAGATAAAAAAACCATAGGATATGGTTTTAAACAAAAAATGGGACTGCTGGATATATTCCGGAAAGACCTGACATGGGAGGATGCAGAAACCATGCGCGAGCTGATGAATGCGTATTTAGCGGAGCATCCGGACTATTATCTGAATGATAACTACGCGATTTACGTGAATATACAGAAGGTGAATCAAGGGCCGTGGATGGGGTTTACAAATGATAAAAGCCATCTTTCGATTGAAGGAGTAGACGGCTTATATGATCGTTTAGATTGTATCATCATTGACAGTATTCTTGGCGCAGGCGAGTCTTTGTATATACCTGTGCAAGTATTTGAGGGAGCAAAAGGGTTTTATTTTAACCGTGATCTTTACCTGGAAGCTAATTATGAAGCAGTGACACAAATGAACAGTGTAGAATACTATAATGCCCCTGTACCTGAAAATACGGCGGAATAGCGTCAGTTTATTACCCATGCGTATGCCGGCAGATCAATGAACGCTGGGAAAAACTTGAGGAAGGACGGCAGTATGAAAAAAAGAAAACGCAGAATATTTTTCCTTGTCATACTTTTATTTGTCATTGGATCCAAAATAGTAAAAGATATACAAATATCCTATATGCGTGCAAACAGCGAAGAATACCGGCTGATTGACGACGTCCTTAAGGAATATGGTACAGGCCTTTATCCATTAGAAGTTAGGGGGATTACCATCGATGAAGGTAAAAAAACCATAGGATATAGTTTTAGACAAAAAATGGGACTGGATATATTTCGAAAAGACTTCACATGGGAGGATGCAGAAACCATGCGCGAGTTGATGAATGCGTATTTAGCGGAGCATCCGGATTATTATCTGAATGACGGCTACTCGATTAATGTGAACATACAGCAGGCGAATCAAGTGCCGTGGATGGGGTTTACAAATGATAAAAGCCATCTTTGGATTGAAGGAGTAGACGGCTTATATGATGGTTTAGATTGTATCCTCATTGACAGGAGTCCCGATGAAGGTAAGTCTTTGCATGTACCTGTGGAAGTATTTAAGGGAGCAAAAGGGTTTTATTTTGACAGTGTTTCTTACCTGGAAGCTAATTATGAAGCAGTGACACAAATGAACAGTGTAGAATACTATAATGCATCCATACCTGAAAATACGGCGGAATAGTGTCAGTTTATTACCCATGCGTATGCCGGCAGATCAATGAACGCTGTGAAAAACTTGAGGAAGGATGGCAGTATGAAAAAAAAGAAACGCAGAATATTTTTCCTTGTCATACTTTTATTTTTCATTGGATCCAAAATAGTAAAAGATCTACAAATATCCTATGTGCGTGCAAACAGCGAAGAATACCGGCTGATTGACGACATCCTCAAGGAATATGGAACAGGCCTTTATCCATTAGAAGTTACAGGGATTGACATTGATAAAGATAAAAAAACCATAGGATATGGTTTTAAACAAAAAATGGGACTGTTGGATATATTCCGGGAAGACCTGACATGGGAGGATATAGAAACCATGCGCGAGCTGATGAATGCGTATTTAGCGGAGCATCCGGACTATTATCTGAATGATAACTATTCGATTTATGTGAACATACAGCAGGCGAATCAAGCGCCGTGGATGTCGTTTACAAATGATAAAAGCCGTCTTAGAATTGAAGGAGTAGATGGCTTATATGATCGTCTAGATTGTATCATCATTGACGGTAGTCCCGATGTAGGTAAGTCTTTGCATATACCTGTGGAAATATTTAAGGGAGCAAAAGGGATTTATTTTGACAGTGATTCTTACCTGGAAGCTAATTATGAAGCAGTAACACAAATGAACAGTGTAGAATACTATAATGCACCTGTACCTGAAAATACGGCGGAATAGTGTCAATTTATTATCCATCGCGAACATAAATTTTTCATTGAATCCAAAACAGTAAAAGATATACAAAATCGGGATTTGCCGGGGGAAGTGCGATTGAGTGAAATGTCCGAAAACTGGAGCCCTTTTGTAGAACCTTTTGGGGATACGGTGTTGATTTTCAGAGCAGGATTATCTGACGTGAAGCGGAGTTGCCCGCTCTGAAAATCAACACCGTATCCCCTTCCCTTTGGAAATTCTTTAGAAATGATTATGTATAACTTAAGCAATATTATATTGACATACTATATTATATTGAATATAATATAGAAAACAGTACAGTATTGCTGACCGATGCTAAGTCAGAACTTGTACAGAAAGGGTGGTTGCATGGTATTCAATACAGGAGCAGCGCTTCTGGACGCCATCGTGCTGGCGGTTGTCTCCATGGAAGACGAGGGCACATACGGCTATCGGATCACACAGGATGTACGCAGAGTCATCGATGTGTCAGAATCCACTTTGTATCCGGTCCTGCGCAGGCTTCAGAAGGATGAATGCCTGGAAGTATATGACAGGCAGTTCGACGGCAGGAACAGACGCTACTATAAGGTGACGTCCCGGGGGATGGCACAGCTTAATCTGTATAAAGCAGAGTGGAAAACTTATATTCAGAAGATCAACGCGATATTTGAGGGAGGTGTGACTGCATGAACCGTGTGGAATTTTTGGCTGAACTTGAGCGGCTGTTATCCGGCATG
Organism: Candidatus Mediterraneibacter intestinipullorum; assembly: GCA_019118665.1. GTDB lineage: Bacteria > Bacillota > Clostridia > Lachnospirales > Lachnospiraceae > Mediterraneibacter > Mediterraneibacter intestinipullorum. The sequence continues at coordinate 7,228 of DWYM01000067.1, read as the reverse complement.
CCGGAGGAAGAGCGGCAGGCGGCGGTTCAGTATTATGCAGATTATCTGGCGGACGCCGGAGAGGAAAACGAGACCGAGGCGCTCCGGGAGCTGGGAAGCCCGGAGAAAGTGGCAGAGTCGATCAAGGCGGACTATTATGGAACGGAATTTGACGAGTCAAAATTTGATCATAAGGATTACATGGAAAAATACGGACAGCGCACCGGAGGAAACGGACAGGGGCCAAATGCCGAAACAGGGGCGGCGGCCGGCGCAGATAACGAGACCGGGGAAGCAGTCGCTTCAGAATGGGACGCCCGGAAGAAGGATGCTCCGTGGACGAGCCGGGGACTGAAGATTCTCCTCATTATTTTGATCGTGATCGTAGTCTGGCCTGTGGCACTGGGAATCGCAGGTGTTGTGCTGGGCGTTGCGGCGGCTGTCATCTGTTTCTTTGCGGGACTTGTCATAGCGGCGGCAGCTATTATGATATCCGGAGTCGTTGTGGCAGTCACCGGGCTGGTATTGCTGGTCATCCCTCCGGCCGGGATGATCGTCATAGGAGTCGGCATCCTTTTGTTTGTGCTCGGACTCATGGCGGCTGTGGGTACTGTAAAGCTCTGCGTCATTGTATATCCGGCGATGCTCAGGGGATTTGTCGCTCTGTGCAGACGCCCATTTTATGGAAAGGCGGTGTCATAAAAGATGAAAAAAGGATGGAAAATATTCTGGATCATCTGCGCGGTCCTTGCTGCTGTAGGAATATTTCTTGCTGTGGCGGGAACGGCGCTCGGCGGGCTGGTAATGCTCCGGGACGACAGAGATGAAGAAATCGTGCGTTCCTGGCTGAGCCGGTTCGGGATCAGGCAGGAGGTGACAGTGATGTCAGAGATTGAAGAGGTCACTGACGGCAGTCTGGTGTATGCTGAGCCGGATGGGAAGGATGTGACTTCCTATGCGGGGATCGATGAGCTGGAGATTGAGCTTACCGGGATGGGAGTCCGCGTGATGCCTTATGACGAGAGCGGGGGAACAGCTTATGACGGAGAAAATATCATTGTGGATATTTCCGGATGCCGGGAAGATTTAAAAGATAGAATAAGCGTATCCCAGGACGGCGCGGAACTGCGGGTGGAAATGGAACACCGCGGATGGCTCGGCACCCAGAACAGCGGGATCATATATATCAGCGTGCCCCGCGGGAAATATTTTGAAAAGATATCAGCGGACGCAAAGGCAGGACTGATCGAACTGACGGAAATAGAAGCCGGAGAACTTTCCGCGAAAACCGGCGCCGGTCAGATCATCGCCTCCTCCTTTTCGGTAAACAGGCTGGATGCGGACTGCGGTGTCGGACAGATCACGCTGGAAGGCGAGGTGGCAGACCGGGCCAAGATCAACTGCAATGTGGGAGAGGTGCTCTGCACCCTTTCGGGAACGGCGGACGCTTATGATTATGAGGTGAAATGCTCCGTGGGAGAGCTTTTGATCGATGGGGAATCATACAGCGGCATCGGTAATAAAATGAAAATAGACAATGGAAGCGGGCGCAGGATCGAGGCGGAATGCAACATGGGCACCGTGGAGATCATGTTTGAATAAACCGGGCTTTCCGGGGTGATTTTAAAAACATGAGGTTTGTTAAGAAAGGGGAAGTTAAAAATGACAGACAAAAAATTATATCGTTCAAGAACAAGTAAAATGCTCTGCGGAGTGTGCGGGGGGATCGGAGAATACTTTAACATTGATCCGACGCTGATCAGACTCGCATTCGTGCTGTTCGGATGCACCGGCGGAGGGATAGTTGCATATATCATAGCAGCGATCATCATACCGGACCAGCCGGTGTAGGAGACAATCGGGATCATCCAATGCAGAAAACGATCAGAAACAGCTTATGGAAAATAGTCTGAATCAGTCTGCGAGGGCAGGCGCCTGATAAAACCTACGAAAACCGCAGTAAACAGAGAACTGCGGTTTTCTTCATTAAAATAATATCTTGTCCAGGCGGGTGTCGGTCACATATTTGTTTTTTATGGACTTTAATATCTCCATATGCGGTTGTTTTAAGTGAGGTGCTTGCTGCTCCTCCGTCTCCCATTTTTCTAATAAAAGGATTTCATCAGCTCTGCCGACAGGCTGGTAATACTCATAGCCCAGGCATCCGCTTTCCCGGCGGATTTTTTCCAATACCCCGCTTTTCAGGATTTCGTCTGTAAAGGCTTCCCGCATCCCGGGCTTTGTTGTATAAGTAACAAAAAGCATCAGATTTTGCAAATAGATCACTCCCTTCAGTCGGTTATCCCTAAATTCAGCCTGGTCCCCAATTCAGCCTTGCGCCAAATCCAGTCTAGCGTCAAATCCGGTCTGGTGTCAAGCCATATATCATCCCGGCTGTATATCCTTCCCGGCATCCGGCAATACTCCTGTGAAAAGAGGGCAATATTTTTGTGCCAAGAAAGCGGAAAGAAGGAGTGTCATGGGAACAAAGAAGGAAAAACCGATTGATCTGAATAATCTGGAGCCGGATGAAAAGCTGAAATATGAGGTGGCCGAAGAACTGGGACTTCTTGACAGGGTGCTCTCCCAGGGATGGAAGTCACTGACGTCAAAAGAGACAGGGCGTATCGGCGGACTGGTGACAAAAAAGAAGAAACAGGAACAGTAAAATCTTTACAAAAAAGCAGATATTTGATAAAATTGTACAACTGGGAAGACGATAGGTGATGTAGCGATGACAGATAGTATAGATGTTCTGGGCGTCAGCCTGAACTGTCTTACCGCGAAAGAAGCCATGCTTAAGGTAATGCAGTTTATGGAAAACGAACTGGTTGATACAATTGAGATTATGTCCATGGATGCTCTTATGAAGGGCAGGGAAGACGCGGAATGGAAAGAACTGTTCCGGGAGATGGATCTTGTGCTGCCCGGGGAGGCGGAGATACTCAAGGGCACGGACATGACGGATAAAGGCAGAATGAAAGAAACAGAAAACCGGACCTTTCTAAAGCTGTTTTTGAAATATCTGCAGAAGAATCAGAAAAGAGTGTTTTTGCTTGCCGAGACAGAGGAAGACCTTCAGCGCGTCGGAGAAATGCTGCGCAGATACAGCAGGGGAATCTGTCTGGCAGGCAGCGGTATCATAGAGGCCGATGATAAACGTGAGGAGAGTGTGGTCAACGAGATAAACGGCACAGAGACTGACTGTATCCTCTCGGTACTGGCGTCTCCTTACCAGGAGCAGTTTATCAGCAGGAACAAAGCTCTGCTCAATGCAAAAGTATGGCTGGGCTGCGGCGCTGTATTTGCGGAGAGCCGGGGCGGCCATAAGGCGGCGGGCAGACTGCGGCATTTTTTCAGGAAGTTTATGTTCTCCTGGCGTGTGGGAAAAGAGAAGTAGAAGGGCACAGAGGCGCTTTGTGAAGAATGCATAGGCTAAGAAATATGAATTTTTTGTAAAAACTTTGAGGAAATGCATAAAAAAAGTGTATTTCCTCTTTCTTTTTTTGATGTTTTGCATTAATATATTACATGAGTATGTGAACGTAAGAAATTATTTCGACTTAAACTTTGTGAAAAATGTACATGAAATAATCTTAAGGAGCGGAGGGAAAAATATGATTTCGAATCAGATACTGCAAAATACGATAGAGGGGCTAAAGGGAATCTCAAGAGTCGATTTTTGTGTGCTTGACACAGAAGGGAAGGAGCTGGCTGCCACATTTGAAAATGTGCAGGACAGGAGCGAGGCGGTGCTCTCATTTGTTGAGTCGCCCGCGGACAGTCAGGTAATCCAGGGCTGTCAGTTCTTCAAGATTTTTGACGAACAGCGGCTGGAGTATGTGCTTCTTGCCGACGGCGACAGCGAGGATGTCTATATGCTGGGCAAGATTGCGGCATTTCAGATCCAGAGTCTTCTGGTTGCTTATAAGGAGAGATTTGACAAGGATAATTTTATCAAAAACCTTCTGCTCGACAACCTGCTTTTGGTAGATATTTATAACCGTGCAAAAAAATTACATATTGACACAGAAGTAAAACGTGTTATCTTTATTATTGAGACATCGCACGAAAAAGATAATGCTGCGCTTGAAAATGTAAGAGGCCTTCTCGGCGGGAAATCAAAAGATTTCATCACAGCAGTGGATGAGAAGAACATCATTGTTGTCAAGGAACTGGCGGAGAGGGAAGGCGGCAGGGAACTTGAAAAGATGGCAAAAGAGATGCTCGATACGCTCCGCAGCGAGGGAGAGGAGGAGCAGATACGCATCGCTTACGGCACCATCGTCAATGATATCAAAGAAGTTTCAAAATCTTACAAAGAAGCAAAGATGGCTCTTGACGTAGGCAAGATCTTTTTTGACGATAAGGACATCATAGCGTTTGCGACTCTTGGCATCGGACGTCTGATATATCAGCTTCCGATACCGCTGTGCAAGATGTTTATCAAAGAGATTTTTGAGGGGAAATCTCCGGACGAATTTGATGAGGAGACATTGACGACGATCAACAAATTCTTTGAAAACAGTCTCAATGTATCAGAGACGTCCAGGCAGCTTTATATTCACAGAAATACTCTTGTATACAGACTGGACAAGCTCCAGAAGAGCACCGGACTGGACCTGCGCGTCTTCGAGGATGCGATCACATTCAAGATTGCGCTGATGGTCGTCAAATACATGAAGTATATGGAGTCATTAGAATACTGATCTACACAGGAGTATGAATAATTAGGAGGAACATATGATTGAATTAAGGAACGTGACGAAGGAGTATTCCAAGGGGAATGCTGCTCTTAACGGAGTTTCCGTTAAGATCGAGCGGGGAGAGTTCGTTTTCATCGTCGGCGACAGCGGGTCAGGTAAATCCACCCTGATTCGTCTTATCATGAAGGAACTGAATCCGACAGAGGGAACGATCATCGTAAACGGGCAGAACCTAAACCGGATGAAGCACCGCCATATCGCGAAATACAGAAGGGGACTTGGCGTTGTCTTCCAGGATTTCCGGTTGCTGAAGGACAGAAATATCTATGAGAATATTGCATTTGCGCTGCGTGTGACAGAGACGCCTACCAGGGTGATCAAGAAGAAGGTGCCGGCGGCACTTTCCCTTGTGGGACTCGCACAGAAATATAAATCTTTCCCAAAGGAACTTTCAGGAGGAGAGCAGCAGCGTGTCGCAATTGCAAGGGCGCTTGTAAATGAGCCTGCCATTTTGTTGTGCGACGAGCCGACAGGAAACCTGGATCCGACGAATTCATGGGAGATCATGAGCATTCTGAAGGAGGCAAACGAACGCGGAACGACAGTTCTTGTCGTTACACATAACCAGGAGATCGTAAACGAGATGAACGAGCGCGTTATCACGATGAAACAGGGCGTGATCGTCAGTGATGAACAAAAAGGTGGGTATATAGATGAGGATTAGTACAATAGGATACGTCGGAAAACAGGGCGTTAAGAATATCTGGAGGAACAAGATGTTTTCTCTCGCATCCATTGCGACGATGTCAGCTTGTATCTTCTTGTTTGGTTTATTTTTCTCGATTCTTGTAAATTTTCAGCATATTATCAGGACAGCAGAGGAAGGCGTGGCAATTACAGTGTTTTTTGATGAGGATGCCACGGAAGCCCAGAAAAGGGAGATCGGAGAAGAGCTGGAAAGCCATCAAGGTGTGTCGGATGTAGTATATGTTTCAGCCGACGAGGCGTGGGAGGAGTTCCAGAAACAGTATTTTGGGGCTAACCCGGAGCTGGCGGAAGGATTCAAAAATGATAATCCGCTGGCAAGCTCTGACAACTATGAGGTATACATGCAGACCACAGATGACAATCAGAGCCTGCTCGCGAGAAGCCGGTCTCTGTCAGAAACACAGAAGGAGCTTGTGGAATTCGCACAGCAGCTTGACGGTGTACGCGAGGTCAATCGTTCAGATGTGGTCGCCAACACACTGTCCAGCGTGAATACACTTGTGGCGGTCGTGTCAATTGCGATCATTATCATCCTGTTTGGGGTGTCCATTTTCCTGATCAGCAATACAGTTACGATGGGTATCACAGTCCGCAAGGAAGAGATTGCGATTATGAAATACATCGGTGCAAAGGACTTTGTCGTGCGGTCACCATTCGTGATCGAAGGTCTGATCATCGGTATCTTCGGCGCGGCGCTTCCGCTCGTGCTCCTGTACTTCCTGTATGATAAGGCTGTACAGTATATTATGGAGAGGTTCAGTATCCTGCAGAATATTATTGATTTCCTGCCGGTAGGAACAGTTTACCAGATCCTTCTCCCGGTCGGCCTGGTGATGGGAATCGGGATCGGTTTCCTGGGAAGTTTCTTCACCGTGCGTAAGCACCTGAAAGTATAGGAGGTGTTCTTATGAGAAAACGAATGAGAAAGCTGTGGGGGCTTTTGATGGCGCTGATCCTGACAATGGGACTGGCTTACAGCGTAAGTGCAGTTACCTTGGATGAGGCGCAGCAGAAGGCGGATGAGCTGGATGAACAGAAAGAGGCTGCGGAAGCCGAGCAGGCAACACTGTCCGAGAAGCTGAACTCCATTATCGCGGATATGGAGGCTACTCAGGAGAAGCTGACCGAAAAGGAAGCGGAAGTGGCAGCCGTAGAAAATGAATTGGTAGAGGCAAGGATCAATGCGAATGACCAGTATGAGAGCATGAAGATCCGAATTAAGTTCATGTACGAGGGAGGCAGTACCCAGTTCATGGAGATGCTTTTTGCAAGCGAAAATATGGGCGATTTTCTCAACAAAGCAGAGTATGTTTCCCGGATTTCTGAATATGATAGAAATGAGCTGATCAAGTATCAGACGACAGTTGACGAGGTAGAGAAGAAAGAAGAAGAAGTCCAGAAAGAGTACGAGGAGCTGAACACGCTTCAAACCCAGCTTGTGACGCAGCAGGAGGAAGTGAGCGCGCTGATCAGCAGCAACGAAGCGGAACTCGCAGAAATTCAGGCGCAGATCCAGGAAAATGCGGACACGCTGGAAAGGCTGGAAGCTGAGGCTAGAGAGGCTGAAAGGATACGGCAGGAGCAGAGCAGCGGCGGCGGCAGCGGCTATCTCCCGCCGACAGGGGGAAACGTGGTGAGTGGGAATGGATTCTTCACCCACCCCTGTCCCGGATACACATATCAGTCCAGCTATTTTGGGGAGATCCGTGAATTTGAGGTGGGCGGACATAAAGGACATGATTATGCCGCGCCTACCGGAACACCTACATATGCGG
>DWYM01000066.1 GCA_019118665.1 Candidatus Mediterraneibacter intestinipullorum | reverse complement strand
GGCGCGTGTATGGAGCCTGCGGATGGTAATGATCCCCTCCAGAAGGTTCGGCTCCTGGTCCGGTTCCGGCTGATGGAGCATTCCCTTATAGCCCTCTCCGGTCGTCCGCGGCTTGTTCGTATAGATCCTGGGAATGAGCATCAGACGGTATGCCACCTTTTCATTCACCGCCGCAAGCCTGTTCACATACTCGCACACCGAATCCTCGTTGTCCGCGGAACAGGGACCCACGATCACGATAAACTTATCTGATCTCCCCGTAAAGATATCCCGTATCTCCCGGTCTCTCTTCTCCTTGATCCGTATGATCTCCTCTGAGAGAGGATATTCTGCCTTCAGTTCTGCCGGCAGAGGCAGTTCTGCATTGATCTTCATTCCCATCGCATTTCTCTCCTGTCGTAATTTAAATCAGCTCTTTCTGCAGATAAAATGTACTATAACAACAATAAAAAAGTGCCAAGCAAGACGATAAGCCGGGTTATGTCGTTGGACAATCATCTATCTAGGCACGGCGTCGCCGCCGTGCTCAAGCGACCAACCTGAAGCGTGACGGGCCGCCACACTGCTTCTATCCGGTCTTGCTTCGGATGGGGTTTACATGTGCCCTCGCTGTTACCAGAGAGGCGGTAGTCTCTTACACTGCCTTTCCACCCTTGCCCGGGAGGAAACCTGAAAAGAAGTCCTTTCCTCTTCTTCTCAGGCTTCCTCCCGGGCGGTTTATTTCTGTTGCACTGGCCTTGGAGTCGCCTCCACCGGACGTTATCCGGCATCCTGCCCTGTGAAGCCCGGACTTTCCTCGTCTGCGGCCTTTCGGCACATGCAGCCGCGATCGTCTGTCTTACTTAACACAGTATCTGATTATACAATATACAGCTAAAAAATGCCACTGTTTCTTTTTTATGAAGCAGTTTATTCCACCCCTTCATCCACGATCAGACCGCCCCCATCTGCCGCTGATGTGGCAAGCTCATCGCACCGCTCGTTCTGGGGATGTCCGTCATGGCCTTTTACCCAGTGGAAACTGGTATCATGAGGCTCCTTTGCAGCCAGAAGGCGCTTCCACAGGTCCACATTCTTGACCGGCTCATTTTTCCCCCTCTTCCAGCCCTTTTTCAGCCAGCCGTCCACCCAGCGCTGGTTGAATGCGTTCACCACATACTGAGAATCCGAATAAATCTCCACTGTGCATGGCCGGTTCAGGGCCTCCAGTCCGGCAATGACCGCCATCAGTTCCATACGGTTATTTGTGGTCCTGACATATCCCTGGGAGATCTCTTTCACATGAAGCTCTCCCCTAGTATCCACATATTCAAGAACCGTTCCGTAGCCTCCGGGGCCATCCGGATTTCCCCGGGCCGCGCCGTCAGTATAAATCTTAACAAGCATAGTGTTCTCCCATCTGTCAGTTGTCCGCTCCGTTCAAAAGGAAGCTCTGTCCCTCCTGTTCGATCTTCATGATCCTGTCTCTGTATTCCTGTGTACACTGCTCCATCATAAGGCGGTCAAAGATCTCATAATTCCCCCAAAAATGCATTGGGAATACATGGCTTGTCTCTGTCCGCTTCATAAAACAGTCAATGCCCCAGCAGTACTGTTCCCCCAGCCTGGGATCCACAGGCACAAAGGACGCGTCGATCTTTTCCTTCTGAAGCTTGTTGATCTCAGCCTGATAGGAACGACGCATCCCTGTATTATATGCTTCCGGCTCGCCTTCCCAGTGCCACCAGTTCAGATCACCCGCGTGATACAGTGTCCTCCCATGATAGCGGACGAGAAAGGCCACTCCCTCATCATTGGACCGCAGTGTCCACACATGGCATCCTCCGCACGCCAGCTCTTCATTGGGTTTTACTGAGTGGACTCCCTCTTCCTCTGCCGTGATGTCTGATGACAGGATATAATAGATTTCTCCGAAATCCTTTCGGAATCCATAGATACTTCTGTTGTAATGATCGTAATGCGCATGGCTCACGAAGACAAACATCTTTTTCGATGTATCCATTTGGGGGATTGCCCCCTTGTAATAATCAAACAGAAAATAGGCATCATCTATTTCCGCCAGAAATCCGCTGTGTCCCAGATATGTTATGTTCATCATAGACTTATATTCTCCACCACCTGTACTGTCTCCAGCAGGATATATTCCATATCGTCCTTCGCTCTTTTCGCGCTCTCCGGAAGATTGATGATCAGCGTCTTTTTGCGGATCCCCGCCAGCATCCGTTCCATCATAGAGTTCTTGGAATATCTCAGGTTGTATGCCCTGAGCGCCTCCGGTATGCCGGGAAGGAGGATTTCCGCCACATCTGCCACCGCCTCCGGGGCACAGTCCCCCTCCTGATAGCCGACCGCCCCTGTTGTCAGGATCAGCTCAACTGATCCCGCATCCGAAAGCTGCCGCAATACCGAAGAAACGACCTCCCTCTCCTGAGGAAGGACGCCCGCCGCCTTCACCTCAAATCCGACCTGCTCCAGCATCCGTTTCAGCGCGGATGCCGCCGCACTTTCTGCCGTTGCCTTATATATCCCGCTGTCGATCGTAAAAATTGCTGCTCTCATCGTTTGTACCCCTTTCTGTTAATTTCATTTCTCCCCTGTTTGTCACCTGTCATCCTCCCGCAGCACCCGAAAGATCACTGTCCGAGGATGCGCTCGGATATCATGCCCGCATGACGGTAGACCGTTTCCGGAGATTCCCCGATAAAAAACTCTCCGTTCCTGTATAAGACCTTTCCGTTTATCATTGTCATCTTCACATTCTGCTTGCTCCCGCTGTACACGATATTCTTCTCAATATTGTGGAGAGGCTGCATATTTGGCTGCGTCAGATCGATCATGATCAGATCCGCTCTCTTCCCCTCCGCAAGCGTGTCGCAGTCCGCAAGGCCCATCGCATGGGCGCCGTTTACTGTGGCCATCTCCAGCACATCCGGCGCCGGGACTGCTTCCGAATCATCGCAGAGAACTTTCTGGAGCCCGGTAACAAGAAACATCTCACGGAACATATCCAGACAGTTGTTGCTTGCGGGACCGTCTGTTCCGATCGCTGCCGGTATCCCCATGTCCAGATACCGTTTTACCGGAGCAATACCGCTGGCCAGCTTTAAGTTGGACGCAGGATTTGTCACCACATAGATCCTTCTTTTTTTGATGATGTCAAAATCACTGTCATCCGGATGCACTCCGTGAAAGAGGCATCCGCCGTGGCGGAACAGCCCAATGGAATCCATATATGCTACCGGAGTCATGCCGGAGCGCTCCCTGCACTCTTCCACTTCTCGTCTCGTCTCCGAACAGTGGACACATACCGGCGCCTTGTATTTCTCCGCAAGCGCGGCGATCTGCTCCATCCTCTCTCTGTTCGTGGTATACTCCGCATGGAAACCGATCTGATAGGACAGAAGACTGTCGGGATCCTTGTTGTAAGCAATATAATCCCGCTTCATCTCTTCCACTGTCCCGCCGAAATCATTCATATCCCCGCAGAACACCATCCGGAAACCGGTCTCTTCCGCCGCCCTGGCGCTGTCTTTTTTCAGCTTGTACATATCAAATACAGCCGTGGTCCCACTGGTGAGATATTCCATGACTGCCAGCTTGGTCAGCCAGTATACATCATCACCGGTCAGCTTCGCTTCCGCGGGGAACACTTTGTCAAACAGCCATTCCTGCAGTTTCATGTCGTCTGCGTACGATCGGAGGAATGTCATAGGCGAATGAGTGTGGGCATTTTTAAATCCGGGCATGATAAGGTTTCCGCGCGCATCGATCTCCTCTTCCCATCCTCTGTCAGCATTTTGCTGCCCGGCATCGCCGCCTCGTCTTCCGCCGTCTTTTTCTCCTATGCAGTTTCCGTTCTGCGCCTCATGAACATATTGTATCCTTCCATCTTCAATCCCGATCTCTCCGCTGAAAATCTTTCTCCCTGATTCCATTGTCAGGATCCTGGCATTATAAATCCTCGTTCTCATGTCTGTCCTCATTCCCCCATCTACAGCTTCTCTATGATCCTGGTCACCAGCCGTTCAAATTCCCCTGCGCGCCTGTCAGCCACTGCCTGTACATCCAGGTGGCTCAATTCCTCCTCCGACAGTCCACTGGCCATATTGGATATGCATGATATCCCGCATACCTTCACTCCCGCATGCCGCGCCGCGATGGCCTCACACGCCGTGCTCATCCCCACGGCGTCAGCTCCCAGGCCGGCATACATCCGGATCTCTGCCGGGCTCTCGAAATTTGGTCCCGACGTCTGGAGGTACACGCCTTCCTGAAGCAGGATCTTCTCCTCCTTAGCAGTTTCCCGGATCAGTTCCATCAATCCGGTATCATAGATGTGCGTCATGTCCGGGAAACGCTCCCCCAGCTCAGATATGTTCTCTCCGATCAGAGGAGAGGGCACAAAGCTGGATATCTGATCCGTGATCATCATAAAGTCTCCCACGCGGAAGCCTTTCCCCATCCCCCCGGACGCATTGGTCAGAAACAGGACTTCAATGCCCATCTTCTTCATCAGGCGGACCGGAAGGACCACTTCCTCCATTGTATATCCCTCATAATAATGGACCCTGCCTTTCATGACCACCGTGGGCACCTCTCCTATATATCCCAGGAGGAATCTCCCATCGTGTCCCTGGACCGTGGATACCGGAAATCCCGGAATATCCCCATAAGGAATCTCCTGCACCACCCGCATATTCCGGGCATACCCACCCAGACCGGAGCCGAGGATCAGTCCGGCTCTCGGCTGAAAATCTGTAACTGACTTATAATATTCATAGCATCTTAAAAGTTTTTCATACTGTGCGTTCATTTGTTTCCTTTCCGTTGGGCGGACACCCATATATGCAGATGTTATTTCCGCTGCTCTTAATTTGCCCAACATATAGATTTTATTATACTCTGCGAAGTCCCATAAGTCGAGTATTAAATCTGAATTTGCCGGGGAAGATTCCGGTGAGTTAATCGTCCGAAAACCTCGGAGCGTAATATCTAAGACGTATTCAGAGCGGGTGGATTGCCGTTGAAAGAGCCTTTCGCGGCGGGCGGGGATGTGGCGGCGGTGACTTGGAGCAATTTGATGGAAAGACTTAAAAGGAATGGAGTACGGCGTTAATTTCAAAGCGGATGCCTGAGCGTAAGCGAATCGTCCGCTTTGAAATTGTCATTAGCCGCACTCCATTCCTTTTATATCTTTCCCAAATTGTGGAACCAGAACCAGAGCCACATTCCCCGCCAGCCGCGAATACGTCTTACAATAGTCACTGGTTCTCGGACGCCTTATGTGTAAACAGTTCCTGAAACAAATTCAGATTTTATATAATGATGCACACCATCCCTCCATTAGAGTCATTCACGATCTTCTGCATGGAATCCTGGAGCTTCATCTGGCTTTCGTCATTGATCATGGAGATTTTATTCCGCATCCCATCCATGACCAGCTCTTCCACGGATTTACCGAATATGTTCGTGCCCCACACGCCTTCGGGTGTCTCGCTCTCTTTCTTGATGTATTCCACCAGGTCTTGTGCCTGCTGCTCGTTTCCCACGATAGGAGCGATCTCTGTCTCAATATTTGCCCGGATCATATGGATGGACGGAGCCTCGGACCGGATCTTTACACCGTACTTGCTGCCCTGCTTGATGATCACAGGCTCCTCCAGCCTGATATCCTCCCTGGATGGGCTCACCACTCCGTATCCCTTCATTTTCACGTCAGCAAACGCGTCTCTCACCCGGCTTAATTCATCCTTCATAGAGGCAAGCTCTTTTACAGTTGAGATCAATTCATATTCACCTTTGATATCTGCTCCGGTCAGCTCGCTCAGCACTTCATAATAATATTTCTGTTCAAATCCGATCCGTATCCTGACCTTTCCTGTCGCCATGTCGATCTGCTCCACCTGGATGCTGTCTATGTATGGACTGTCTGTATCGATCGTGCGGGAAACAATGCTTCGGACATCGTTCATGTTTTCCATGACGCTCCGGGCCTGAGCCAGAAGATCCTGCTTGATCCTGTGGTCCCTGGAGAGCATCTCAACCCATTTAGGCACATAGAACTCCACTTCTGTGATCGGGAACTCAAAGAGCACCTGACGCATGATCTCATGGATGTCTTCCGTCTTCAGCTGCTCGCAATTGGCCGGCACCACGGACGCCCCATATTTCTGCTCCAGCTCTTCTTTCAATGCTTTTGCCTCGTCTGTGTATGGCTTCTGGCAGTTTAAAAGAATGAGAAAGGGTTTTCCTATCGACTGGAGCTCTTTTACTGTCTTTTCCTCTGCCGGGATATAATTCTCCCTCGGGAGCCCGGTCACGCTGCCGTCGGTCGTCACCACAACTCCGATGGTCGCGTGGTCGCGGATGACTTTCTGGGTGCCGATGGCCGCTGCCTTGGTAAAGGGAATCTCATATTCGAACCAGGGAGTCTTCACCTGCCGTTCTTCATCGTTTTCCGTGTGCCCGGAAGCGCCCTCCACCATATAACCCACACAGTCGATCAGCCGGATCTTTACTTCCACATCATCCGAGAGTTTCACTGCCGCCGCTTCCTTTGGCACGAATTTCGGTTCTGTTGTCATGATCGTTGTGCCGGATGCAGACTGGGGCAGCTCATCCTGCGTCCGTTCTCTCGCATGCCCATCCGTCATATTCGGCAGAACGAGCAGATCCATGAACCGTTTAATGAAGGTGGATTTGCCTGTCCGCACCGGGCCTACCACGCCGATGTAGATCTCTCCGTTTGTCCGTGCTTTCATATCCCTGTATACCTGAAATGAATCCATAAAAATACCCCCTTGTTCTGCTGTTACAATGTATGCAGACATATAAGGGGGTATGACATTTTTATTCTTCCCAGATAAGCGACTGGTTCTCGCTGCGAGATTCTCTCTGCATCAGGTCGTCCACTGCCTGAGCCGGAGATTTCCCTTTGAACAGCACGTTATTCACTTCCTCCACGATGGGCATGGACACTTCATACTTTTCTGCCAGCTTTGCCGCTGCTTTTGCGGAGTACACGCCCTCCACCACCATCTTGACCTCGTCCATTGCCGCCTGCATGGTCATGCCCTTTCCGATAAGGTATCCGGCTTTTCTGTTCCGGCTGTGTACGCTGGCGCAGGTCACGATCAGGTCTCCGATGCCGGTCAGACCGGTGAAGCTCTCGATCTTCCCTCCCATCTTTACACCCAGCCGGGCAATCTCAGCGATCCCTCTGGTGATGAGAGCCGCCTTGGTATTGTCCCCATATCCCAGCCCATCAGCAATGCCGGCTGCCAGGGCGATCACGTTTTTCAGAGAGCCTCCCAGTTCAATTCCAAGGATATCCGGACTGGTGTACACCCGGAATACGCGGTTTATGAACATGGACTGGAGATACTCTGCCGTTTTTCTCGTCTTCGCCCCGATCACACAGGTTGTAGGCAGCCTGCGTCCCACCTCCTCCGCATGGCTCGGCCCTGAGAGGACCGCAACATCCGCCTGAGGGAGTTCTTCCTCGATCTGGCGGGAAAGCGTCATGAGCGTGGATTCCTCAATTCCCTTTGCCACATCCACGATGATCTGCCCTTCAGCGACAAAAGGCTTCATATTGCGGGCAGTTGACCTTGTATATGGAGACGGCACTGCCAGCACGAGAAAATCTTTTCCCCGGATGGCTTCTTCCATATCTCCTGTAATGACCATATCCTCTGCCAGCTTTACCCCCGGCAGCTTCAGCTCATGTTCTCTCTTTTCCTTTAACATCTTCACTTCGTTCTCATCGATGGACCAGACCGTCACCTGATGTCCGTTATCGTGAAGAAGGACCGACAGCGCCGTTCCCCAGCTTCCGGCGCCAAGCACACCTGCATTTGCCATGATACACTACCTCTTTTCCTGTGCTGTTTTGTTCTTTGCCCCAAATTTATTTTCCGTGCCGTCCGCAAGTCTCTTAAAATTCTGCCTGTGCCTGTACCACGCAAGCGCAGTCATCAGAAAGAGCAGTGCATAGAGCTCATAGCACCGCGCCGGCTCCATCCGGAACCATCCCATCTGCCCGATGAGCGCCATCTCGATCCAGAACACAGTGTAAGCCGCAAGCGAGCCCACGGATATGTATCTTGTTGCCGCTACCGGAATAACGAAACAGGCCAGCGTCACCGGGATCAGCAGAAGGCTCGCGGGCAGGCTCCAGAAGCTGTTTACAACCACCAGCCCGGCCATCACGGCGATGCCTTTCCCACCCTTAAAATTCATATAAAAGGGAAAGTTATGTCCCAGCGTCACTCCGGCTCCCGCATACATGGCAAGCAGCGGCATCATATCGCTCCCCCGATACATAAAAAACGTGACCAGGAAAGCAGCGACGCATTTCAGCACATCCCCGAAAAACGTCATGGCGCCCGCTTTCCAGCCCAGCACCCTGAGCGCGTTCGTCGTCCCGGCATTTCCACTGCCCTTTTTCCTGATGTCCATGTGGTTCATCTTTCCCACCAGATATCCAGTCTGGAAAAGCCCGCACACATATCCCACTGCAAGACAGATCAAACGTTCCATATATTTACTGCTCCTTTTCCTTTCTCTCTCTTATAAAGAACTTCAGGGAAGTCCCGCGGAATCCGAATGCCTCTCTGATCTTATTCTCCAGGTATCTCGTATAAGAGAAATGCATCAGTTCTTTATCATTTACAAAGATCACAAAAGTCGGCGGTTTCACAGAGACCTGGGTGATATAATAGAGTTTCAGCCTCTTTCCCTTGTCCGACGGAGGCTGCTGCATGGCCACCGCCTCTGTCATGATCTCGTTGAGCACCCCGGTAGCAATGCGCAGCGTCTGATTCCCGATCACCATATCGATCATATCATACAGCTTTACAAGCCTCTGTCCGGTCAGGGCGGACACATACATGATCTCTGCGTAGGGCATAAAGGAGAGCACCTGACGGATATCGTTTTCGTACTCCCGCATGGTCCGGTCGTTTTTCTCGATGGCATCCCATTTGTTTACCACAATGATGATACCTTTGCCTCTCTCATGAGCGATCCCGGCGATCTTTGCGTCCTGCTCGGTCACGCCCTCCGTGGCGTCGATGACCATGAGGACCACATCCGCCCGCTCCACCGCGGTCACGGTGCGGATGATGCTGTACCGCTCCAGCTCTTCTTTGATCTTGTTCTTTCTCCGCAGCCCCGCTGTATCGATAAAGATATATTCTTTTCCATTATACACGATCTCCGTGTCAATGGCGTCCCTCGTCGTTCCCGCCACGTCAGAAACGATCACCCGGTTCTCGCCCAGGAGCCGGTTGACAATGGAAGATTTCCCCACGTTCGGTTTTCCCACGATCGCGATGCGCGGGCGGTCATCCTCTTCTTCCTGCGCGCTCCCTTCCGGAAAATGCTCTGCCACCACGTCCAGCATATCTCCAAGGCCCAGCCTGGACGCCGCTGAAACCGGCACCGGATCGCCGATGCCCAGATTATAAAACTCATAGACATCCGGAATGTATTTATCAAAATTATCTACTTTATTTACCACGAGGACAACCGGCTTTCCGGATCTTCTCAGCATATCCGCCACCTTGGAGTCCGCGTCCACAAGTCCCTGCCTCACGTCCGTGATAAATATGATCACATCCGCCGTATCGATGGCGATCTGCGCCTGCTCCCTCATCTGCGAGAGGATGATGTCTTTGCTGTCCGGCTCGATACCGCCTGTATCGATCAGGGTAAAATCTTTGTCCAGCCATGTCACGTCCGCGTAGATCCTGTCCCTTGTCACGCCGGGGGTATCTTTTACGATCGCGATCTTCTCACCCGCCAGCGCGTTAAACAGCGTTGACTTTCCTACATTGGGACGCCCTACTATGGCTACTACTGGTTTACTCATTATATTCGGCCTTTCTTTTTCTTGATCACTTACCGCTTTTGTCTTTCCTGTCTGCCTGATCCTGCGTTCCGATATTTCACATATTTTGCCCCAGGACCGCGTCGATCAGATCCTGTCCGCTTGATTTTACAATATCAATGGGAACTTGTAAAGCATCAGATAGCTCTCCCACTGTCAGATCGTCCAGGAAAACATCCTCATCTGTTTTCAGCATGTTGCAGGGGAGCAGCAGCCTGCGTCCCAGTTTCTTTCCCTTTAATTGCGCTCTGAGATCTTGTCCCGTGATCAGCCCGGACACAGTGATCCGCTCCCCGAAGTAATCATTTCGGATGCAGTATACATGGACCTTAACATTCGGGAACTTCTCCGTGATCTTTTCCGTTATAGCACAGATATACGGGTATGCCAGCTTTCCGGTGGCAATGGCCATCTCGTCCTGCCTTTCATCCCCGGAAAGCGCCTCATAACCTTCTTTGAACTCATTAAAAAGAAGGCGGAGCATCCCCACTCCGTTTTCAAGCTGGAGATAGCCGTCGTACCGTTCCTCCTCCGGCACTTCCTCCTCTGCCAGGAGATACCACTCATCTCCCGCGTGGATAAAGTGAAGCCCATGCTCCCTGTAAAGCTTATCCTGCCATTTATGGATCACCCCTAAGACTTCTCTTGCATCTTCTTTTGTAAATGGTTCAAGGGGAAACAGTCCGTTGCGGAATTTGGTAAGTCCCACCGGAACGACCGACACGCTCTTAAGGAGAGGAAGATAAGCAGTCAGGTCACGGATGGAACGCTCCAGCTCCTCCCCATCGTTTACGCCTTTGCACAGCACGATCTGTCCGTTCATCTCGATCCCGCCCTGGTAGAGCATATCTACTTTCTTGAGCGCCTCCCCCGCGAAACGGTTATGCAGCATCCTGCACCGAAGTTCCGGGTTGGTCGTCTGAAAAGATATGTTAATGGGCTCCAGCCGGTATCGGATGATCCGCTCAATATCATGGTCATTCATATTCGTCAGAGTAACATAATTTCCCTGAAGAAAGGAAAGCCGGGAATCATCATCCTTAAAATACAGGGTGTCCCGCATCCCCTCCGGCATCTGATCGATAAAACAGAAGATGCATTTATTATAGCAGGTGCGGTATTCGTCCATAAGACCCTGTCCGAACTCGATCCCGAGCTGTTCATCGGCATCTTTCTCGATCTCCAGTTCCCACTGTTCTCCGTCCGGCTTTTCGATGAGGAGCACGATCTCCTCGTCCTCCGCATAAAACTGATAATCAAAAATATCTTCGATCGCATGACCGTCGATCGACAAAAGCTTATCCCCCGGTTCTATGCCCATTTCTTCCGCAATGCTTCCCGGCAGCACAGCCTCCACTGTATGTTCACGTTTTTTCATATATATCAAAACTCCCTGTCTTTTGTCTTCTCGCTGACAAACCGGCTTTGCACATCTGCCGCAGCCGTATCCAGTATAGCACACTTCCCATCCGCCGCAAAGCATAATTCCTGCGCTGAGCTTGAATTTCCGGGGAAAAGGTGATATAAATGATATGTAAAAATCAGATTAAAATTCATCAACAGGAGAAAAACATGTCTAATATCGAACTCTTAGAAAAAATCCTGCCGGCCGCTCCCCTGAAGATCGTCGCCATGGAAAGCTGCCGGGAACTGGGACAGAAAGTCAATGATTACATCGTTTCCTTCCGGGAGAATACAGTCAGTGAGGTGTCAGAATCTTCCCTGTATGTCAATTACAGATCAAACAATTATCTTGTGGACTGCTGCTGCCCGCGTTTTGGGACAGGCGAGGCAAAAGGCCTGCTCAGGGAGACGATCCGCGGCACGGACCTGTTCATCATGACAGACGTCTGCAATTACAGCCTTACTTACACTGTGAGCGGACACCTGAACTACATGTCGCCGGATGATCACTTCCAGGATCTGAAAAGGATCATCTCCGCCGCCACCGGAAAGGCGCGCCGGATCAACGTGATCATGCCCTTCCTGTATGAGAGCCGGCAGCACAAGCGCACAAAAAGAGAATCCCTGGACTGCGCGCTCGCTCTCCAGGAACTGACTGACATGGGAGTCACCAATATTATCACCTTTGACGCGCATGATCCTCGTGTCCAGAACTCCATTCCCCTGAGCGGATTCGACAGCTTCAATCCGCCCTATCAGTTCATGAAAGCGCTCTTCCGCGCTGTGCCTGACCTGATCCCGGACAAGGAACACCTGATGATCATCAGCCCGGACGAGGGAGCCATGCACCGCGCTGTTTACTTCTCCAATGTCCTTGGCGTAGATATGGGAATGTTCTACAAACGCCGCGACTACTCCACGATCATCGGAGGGAAGAACCCAATCGTGGCTCACGAATTCCTGGGAGATGATGTGGACGGAAAAGATGTCATCATCGTAGATGACATGATCTCCTCCGGCGGAAGCATGCTGGATGTGGCGAAACAGTTAAAGAGCCGCAATGCCGGCCGCGTCTTTGTATGTACCACATTCGGTCTGTTCACAGACGGATTTGATAAATTTGACGAATATTATGAGAAAGGTTATATCAATAAGGTCATCACTACCAACCTGACCTATCTGCCGCCGAAGCTCTATGAGAAGCCGTATTTTGTACAGGCAGACATGAGTAAATTCCTGGCGCTGATCATTGATTCCCTGAACCATGACGTGACGATCGGCTCCGTACTGAACCCGACTGATAAGATACACGCACTGCTGGAGAAAAAAGCGCGTGGGGAGAAAATATAAAAAATATGGATTTGTCTTTCAGCGCAGTCTGCTGCTCCCCTCATATTTCAGTTTCGTCCTGAGAAAGCGCATCAGCGCCGCCAATCTTTCCTCCACGGACTCTCCGTTTTCCACAAATTCCAGGCTTTCAGCCGCCGCCGTGAGAAAACGTCCGTCGATCTCTGTCTGATGCCGCTGAAGGAACTGGATCCTGTCTCCGTTGTCTTCCAGCTCAAGGAATTTCAGGATGAGGGCTGTGGTGCTTCCCTGGCGCCTCAGTTCTGCCGCAGGTCCTTCCCGCAGGTCCCGGCACAGTTCAAAACGGTATTTTTGTTCGGCCTGCGGATACTTTACCGTATCCAGCGGGCTTAAGAACACCTCCAGGTCACTCGCGTAAACCTTATGAGCCCCTTCCATCGTCTCAAATATGACCATGTCTCCTCCAGTCTCTGTGCAGGTCGCTATATGGAGAATCTTATACTTTCTCCCTTTAAAATGTCTGTAAATATCCCCCGCTTTCGGAATCCTTCTTTCCATATACAGCTCCTTTCCCGAGTTGAATGAATATTCACCTTGCAGGGGTCAGGCCCCCTGTCCGTCTCAATACAATTTCGCGCTGATCAGCTTCGGACGGAATCCCTTCTTTTCCAATGCGTCCAGTATCCTTTTCTTGTGTTCTGTCCCAAATGCTTCCATGGTGATCCTCAGTTCCACGGCGGCGTTTCTGTTGGTGCTGACAAACTGATTGTGTTCCAGCTTGATGACATTTCCCTGCTCGTCCGCAATGATCTGCGCCACCTGCACCAGCTCTCCCGGCTTGTCCGGAAGAAGGACAGACACGGAGAAGATCCGGTCTCTCTGGATGAGGCCATGCTGGACAATGGAGGACATGGTGATCACGTCCATATTGCCGCCGCTTAAGATACTTACCACTTTCCTGCCTTTACAGTCAAGCTGTTTTAACGCTGCCACGGAGAGGAGTCCGGAATTTTCCACGATCATCTTATGGTTTTCTACCATATCCAGAAAAGCGCCGATCAGCTCGTCATCCTCTACAAGGAGGATGTCATCCACATTTTCCTGCACATAGGGGAGGACCAGATCTCCAACAGCTTTCACGGCAGTTCCGTCCGCGATGGTATTGGCGCTGTCCAGCTCCACCACTTCCCCGGCCCGGACCGCCGCTGTCATGCTCGCAGCCTCCGCCGGCTCCACACCGATCACTTTGATCTTTGGATTCAGCATTTTGGCCAGAGTGGAGACACCCGAGATCAGCCCGCCGCCTCCTATGGGCACAAGGATATAATCCACGGTGGGAAGTTCCTGCACGATCTCCATGGCGATGGATCCCTGACCGGTGGCTACGTCCAGGTCATTAAATGGATGCACGAATGTATACCCTTCTTTCTCTGCCAGCTGACAGGCATAATCACAGGCATCGTCATACACGTCTCCGTAAAGGATGACTTCCGCCCCATAGCTCTTTGTCCGGTTTACTTTGATGAGAGGTGTGACTGTGGGCATAACGATGACCGCCTTGCATCCAAATTTCTTTGCCGCGAAGGCAACTCCCTGGGCATGGTTTCCCGCTGACGCGGTGATCAGCCCCTTTTTCCGCTCTTCATCCGAAAGCGTGCTGATCTTATAGTATGCTCCCCTTATCTTGTACGCTCCGGTATGCTGCATATTCTCCGGCTTTAAATAGACTTTTCCGCCGCTTGTCTCGCTCAGATAATCGCTGTATATGAGCTTTGTAGGGTTCGTTACCTTTTTTACCAGTTCACTTG
>DWYM01000008.1 GCA_019118665.1 Candidatus Mediterraneibacter intestinipullorum | reverse complement strand
TGACTTTCAGGGGTGCCGCATATGTCGCATCGCGTTCTTTGCACTCATCGATCGTATATTTCACATCATCCTCACAAAGTGCAAAATCCACGAATTCCAAACTCAGATGTCCGCTGTAATCAGCGATGGGGGAAATATCGTCGAACACCTCTTTGAGACCTTCATCCAGAAACCACTGATAGGAATCCTTCTGAACCTCAATGAGATTTGGCATTTCCAATACTTCCTTCTGCCTGGAATAGCTCATGCGGAAGCTTTTTCCGGTTTTAATGGGACGGATCCTGTTTTTCTCCATTGACGTTTCACTCCTCTTGTTAATCTATACAAATATGAAAAGAGCCGATTCACAGTAATCAATACACGGAATATGGCATAGCTTTCCATAATAGTGCATTTTTTACTATAACACACAGCTCTTTTTATTGTCAACAACCTTTTTCAGATTTTTCTTGACATTTTTCCCCATATATGATATCATTGCGCCCTTATACGACATTTACTCGACGGCATTCGGGTTTTACACCGCCACATATGCGGCCTGAAGCATTTTTCGTTTTGCTTTCGGAACAAAAAAGACCACAGAAGCATTCCTGCTGCCTGCGGTCTTTCTTAAGGGTTGATTATTTCATGTTGACTTCAGCGCCCTCAGCCTCAAGTTTTGTCTTGATCTCCTCAGCCTCAGCCTTAGAAACGCCCTCTTTCAATACCTTCGGAGCGTTGTCAACAAGCTCTTTCGCCTCTTTCAGTCCAAGACCTGTGATCTCACGAACTACTTTGATAACTTTAACCTTGGAAGCTCCAGCGGATACAAGCTCTACATCAAACTCATCCTTCTCAGCAGCTCCGCCTGCTGCTTCTCCGCCTGCTGCCGCAACTACAACGCCTGCTGCCGCAGATACGCCGAACTCTTCTTCACAAGCCTTTACAAGCTCGTTTAACTCTAATACTGATAACTCTTTGATCGCTTCGATCATCTCAGCCGTTGTCAATTTAGCCATTTTAATATCCTCCATTTTCTATAATTTCTGATCTTCTTATGCTGCCGGCTGTTTTTCCTTCCGGCATTCTGTATTTACCTGATTTTTACTCCTCTGTTGTCTCAGCCGGAGCTTCTGCTGTCTCAGCTGCCGCTTCCGCTGCCGGAGCCTCTGCTGTCTCAGCTGCCGCTTCCTCCGCCGGAGCTTCCGCTGTGTCTGCCGCGCCGCCCTGCTCTGCGATCTGCTTGATAACACGAGCAAAGTTGCTGATCGGTGACTGCAAGCTTCCAAGCAGCTTGGAGAGAAGTTCTTCTCTTGATGGGATCTTGGAAAGCTCTGTCAGTCCAGCCACATCATAAGCTGTTCCTTCGACTACACCGCCCTTGAGTTCAAGAGCCGGAGCGTCTTTTGCGAACTTGCACAGGATCCTTGCCGGTGCGGTCGCGTCATCCTTGGAAATAGCGATAGCGCTTGGCCCTTCCAGGCAGCTCTCCAGAGCTTCACACTCTGTTCCTTCGAAAGCTCTTTTCATCATCGTGTTCTTGTAAACCTTATAGACGATGCCAGCCTCTCTGAGCTGCTTACGCAGTTCCGTATCCTCGGCAACTGTCAGTCCGCGGTAGTCTACGAGAACAACTGACTGAGCGTCTTTGATCTCTTCTGCGATCGCCTGAACGATCGGCTGTTTTAATTCAACCTTTGCCACTTTCTGGTACACCTCCTTATTTATTTTGCGTGTACTGCCAAAGTTTTACTAAAAAAGCCTCTGTGCGCAAAGACACAGAGGCTCGTAAATTCATACTTGCGTAATAAATCTGACTTTCCTCGGTAGGCGGGTTATCCTTACGCTTTACAGCACCTACTGTCTTCGGCAGTTGCCAGTATAAAATAGCACAGTTTTTTTATTATGTCAAGAATTTTTCGTCAGTCTTCTCTTATAGATAACTGCCAGTACCGCCGCAGCTCCTGCCATGGCGAAAAACGCGGCCGGCACATTCGTCTCATCGCCGGTCGCCGGAGTCATCCCCTGCGCAGCGCCAGACTGAACATTGCCCGCAGAGGTCTGCGTGCCCGGCTGGTTCACCGTGCCTGATGGCGTCTGGGCGCCAAGAGGCGTCTGGGTTCCCGGCTGCTGCGTGCCTGTTCCCGGAGTCTGTTCCGTCTGCTCCACGGCAAAATTCACAGTGTACACTCTTGTATCGCCGTTTAACGCAGTGACCGTCAATGTGGCTGTAGCAGTCCCCCCTGAAATGACAGCCTCATCGGACACTGTGCTTGCAGCGCTGCTCTCCGCGGTTCCTGAAAGCTGGATCGTGCCTGTCGTACCTGTTGGCAATGTCACGGCATAGGACAGTGTTTCCGGCGAAAATCCCGGAACAGATACCGATGTTTCCCCATTCAGGGAATAGCTGAGGGAGGTAAGGTTGTTGTTGCTGTCCTTCTCACGGAATACTTTAAAGCAGTCGATATTAAATCCGTATCCTGTGGACGAGGGATTCTTGACACCGGTATTTTCCAGCCGGATCGTATGTTCTCCCTCTTCCTCAAATACAACTGTATAAGCGCGTTTATTAAACTGCTGCGTGGAAGTATACTGATCATCTACCCCGACCTGCTCTCCGTCAAGGATGATAGCAGCCACTCCGGCCCCTGCCCCTGTCTTGGTATATACAGATATTGCTTTTCCTGTGAATGTGTACTCAACATATGCCGTGGTATCCTGGAAATGAACATGGGTATCGTTATATCCCTGGGACTGATCACCCGAAACTACTCTGTATCCGTCACTCTTTTGGACAACATCGCTCTCGGCTTCAACATACTCCACGTTATATTCGTCTTCCGAAGGCTCTTCGTCACTTCCCGGCATCGGTCTCATTCCGGGCTCTCCCTCATCTGGGATCAGGTCCACAGATTCTCCATTGTAGATACCTGCGTTAACCGTTCCGTCCGAAGCTATCGCCGGATTTCCATAGAAGTCCTCCTCCACACTTCCCGCAGTAAGGATTGGCGTATCCCCCATCTTAAGCGCTACGGAACCATGGACAAGCTTTGCCATCTCCTTTGCCTCTTCCAGAGTCTCAGAGCCATAGAAGGTTCCCGCCAGCGGGGATATGTCAACGTATACATTTCCGCTGTTTTCACCTGCATTTTGCGGTTCGCTGGAAGAATGGGAGCCTGCGAACACATTATTTTTGAAAGAAGTATTCACTCCTATATCATAAGCGTCATTTCTGGATTCCATTCCTGTATTCGGGAAGTAAAAAATATTATTCTCGAACAGGATTTGGTCTCCCTTGTATACAGGATGCACTGCATTATTGTTGATAAATGTGTTGTTATATACTCTTGCGTTCTGTATCTTTGTATCGACACCCTCGCCGACACACACGATAACCGCCTGATGGCAGCATAGTTAGCTGTGTCATTCACACTGAGATTATAACGCACTGTATTATTTCTGTTGTACGAGTTCGTCCTTATATGGAGCATGACCCCGCCGCCCACATTATTATGGGAATAGTTATACTGGATGATACCATTCTCCGTCATGTCGTCAAGATTGAATGCCATTCCATCCATAGTGTTCTTGCCGTTGCACACTTCGTTATACTGGAATATCATATCATTCGCGCGGTCGCACCAGATCCCGCATCCATAGCCTTGTGTTGTCTGCTGGAATGTATCGACCAGATTGTACTCTACAAGGCATCCTGATGTGTACAGAGGAATAATTCCCGCGCGCTGTACATTGCGTATCACATTATTCCTGATAACTACTTTCGTATGCCGATTTTCCCTTTCATCCAGCGCTCCTCGGACATTTGTTGTGGTGATACCGTTTGCATAACAGTTTTCAACTGTGTTGCCTTCGATGAGCACATCGTTAAAAATCGTAGGTTGTTCGTCAATAACATCGCCGGCAGTTGAAGAGCTCGCGGCATTTGTCAGGTCTCTCATCGTATGGCTTACAATATTGATACCGCCTGTACGATGCGTCGTCCTTGAACCATAGAAAGTCGTACCGCCTCCCTCCGGCACTACATCCCATATGGAGTCCTGTCCATTGTAGCCGCGGACATCGAAAATATTACAGTCTTTGATATAAATATGCTCATATGTACCGCCGCCGTAAGCTTCCACACGGATACCGCTGCGTTCCTTATCTCCCGGAGCGAAGGAAATGTTATTGACATCATCCAGAATGACCTCGAAATAGTCGAAATTGAAATTAGACCGAGCTCCACTCATTGTCGTAAGAACGAGAGTATGCTCTTCATTTACATCACTGAGATTCAGCGCCTCAAACAGCATCTCCTGAAACTGAGCCGTATTGCTGTTTATGTATCCATCAATAGTACCCTTTTCCTGTCCGTCAAGTGTAACAGAAAGCAGCCCTGCACCATTTCCCTTTTTAGTGAAGAAGCGCACACCTGTACCTTCAAACGTCAGCGTTACCGTGGCGCCGATCTTTGATGTCTTGATATGAGCGCCGCCGCTGGATTTACTTTCATTCTCTACTACAAAGCTGTTTGCCATGTCAGACCCAATCCCGGGATCCAGCGTCACATACTCGGTGTTTTCCGCCTGAATGTTCGTCGTCACCTCTATTGTTGTGTCCGGTGTTTCCGGCACATCCGGCTCTTCCACAGGAACCTCAGCGTCTAAGCTGATCACCTCAAAGTAATCGAAATTAAAGTTCGTTCTGTCGCCGTCCAGTGTTGTAAGAACAATCGTATGAGACTCATTTGTCTCACTCAGTTCCAGATTCTCGTACAGCTTGCTCTTAAACTGCGCGGCTCCGCTTGTGTACTCATCAATCGTCTCCGCCTCGCCGTCATCAATCTGCACGGACAGTTGTCCCGCCTGGTTTCCAAGCTTCGTATAGAAACGGATACCTGTGCCCTCAAACGTCAGAGTCACCGCAGCGCCTATAGCGGACGTCTTGATGTGTGCGCCGCCATCAGAGTTTGCCTCTGTTTTTTTTACAAAATCAGTTCCTACATTGTCTCCCAGGGGCAGACTGAGAACTGCATCCTCCGCCTGGATTTTTGTCGTGATCGTCTCTGAGACTGTACTGGTAGAACCTGACGAATCATCTGTTGTGCCCGATCTCTCCTCCGCGGCCAGCACTTGCCCCATATCTCCCATATACCAGCCCGATACCGGAGCTGCCAGCGCCTCGTTCATTGCAGTACCGTTGGCAAAGTAAACGGTCTCGATCTTGAAACCATTCTCCTCATCCAGCCCATTCTCGATCATATACTGCACGGGCAGGCAGTTCAGGAAAGGCATGACCGCCACTTTCAGGACAGGCAGGTCACCGCCATCCTCGCTTCCTGAAGAGGCATTCCCTCCGCTCTGGTCCGAAGAGGATCCGCCTCCTCCACAGGCTGCCAGTCCCAGCACCATACCCATAGTCAACATGAGCGCTACAAGTTTTTTCTTCATAAAACGAGCTCCTTTTCATTTTTGATGATAAAATCGTATCAAAGTTTGTCCGGCCCGTAAATTTGATAATCATACATTGTCTTTCACTTTTTTGACATCTTTTGATAATTTTGTTTAACTTATAATAAATATGATCTGCTTATTTGTGCAAAAACACATATCCCTCAACAAAAAACAGGCATCAATGCACAAAAAGCAATATGCTCTGCGCATTGACGCCGTAATATCTGACTTATATATTACTGATTTGTAGCCCCATTCTCCATAGGCTAGTGCTTCACAAATGTATTTTTAAAATCAGTGAGACTGTCTTCTGAATCTCTTTCCGACAGCGCCTGCCGCACCAGCCACAGCCATGGCAATACAGCCCACCCACATCAGAACAGCCAATCGACCTTCTGCCTCACCTGTGCGAGGCACACCGGAGTCTCCTTTTCCAGAAGTCCTCACCGGAGTCTGTACATCCTGCACATTTTGTGCATTTCCTCCTGTGTTCGTATTTCCTCCAGTCCCGGTATTGGAGCCTGCGCCAGGGTTCGTATCCGTACCTGTTCCCGAACCTGGTGAGGCAAGATTCTCCTGGCTTTTTTGTTCAGCAGCAGCCAGGATCGTCTGAACTTCTTCCACAGTTTGGGCCGCTCGGATCTGGCTGACAAACTGGCTTTTTTCCTGTGCGGAAAGTCCAGCCAGAGCATGGATCGCAACATTTGCCTGTTCTTTTGCAGCTGTGAGCACTGCCTCTGTCTGCGCCGCAGAATTTTCCGCGATCGCAGCATCAAGTATAATGGCAAGCTCTGCCTCTGAAGCTGCCGCATCTATCTGTGCCGTATACGCCTGTTTTGTCTGCTCACTCAGATATTCAAGCGCATTGATCCTCGCCTTCGCAGACACTTTTGCCTCGTTCAGGTTTGCTGCTTCTTCAAGAGATGCATTTTCTTGCCGTGCTGCTGCCAGCAATGTATCCACAGCCTCCATTGTAAGAGCAGCATCAATCTGATCTTTATAGTTCTGCTGTGCCGCTGCATCCAGGTATATAAGTGTGCCAAGTTCATTTTTTGCAGTTTCTTTCTTCTGTCTGAGCTGTTCTTCTAGCTGAAGACGAGCATTTTCTGCATTTGCCTCTGCCAGGATCTCGCTGACCACATCTACATCCTGAGCCTCGCTGATCTTGGTCTGGTAGAATAGCATCCTCTCATCGCTCAGATATTTCAGGCCCATGAGCGCCGCGTTCGCTGACTCCTTCGCCTGTTCCAGAGTTTCGGCGGCCGTGATATTTTCCTCTTGCGCTTCCGAAAGGATTGTGTCAATCTCCTTTATTGTGGCAGCCGAAGAAACTCGGTCTGCGTATGCCTGCTTTTGTTCATCCGTCAGATATGTCAAATTACTGATCGTTGCAGCAACCTCTGTTCTCCTTGTTTCAAGTGCTGCTGTATCAGCCGCCTGTGCTGTCTGGAGCACTTCCTGGACTTCACTGATGCTCTGTGCCGCTTCCACTTGGGACTCGTATTCGGATTTCTGTATCTCGGTCAGGTTCGGTAACCCGGCGATAGCTGTTTTTGCAGATTCTTTCTTCGCCCGAAGCGCTGCAGCCCCGTCTGCCATCTGCGCTGCCACAACAATCTCCTGAACAGCGCTGATGCTGTCTGCCGCTTCTACCTGAGCCTTATAATCAGCCTTTTGCAGATCAGTCAGGTTTTGCAGTCCATCGATCGCTTTTTTGGCCTCTTCCCTCTCCGCCTCAAGAGCCGCCGCGTCTCCCGCAGCCTGGTCTGCCGCTTTCGCTTCTGCAAGTATTACGTCTATGGCTGCGATTGTCTCTGCTTTTTCCACTTGAGACTTATATTCCTGTCTCTGCTCTTCTGTAAGATTTGTCAGCGCCTCAATCTCTGCATTTGCAGCTTCTTTCTTCGCTGTCAGGGCAGCTGCGTCCGCTGCTTTGGCTGCCTCCAGCGTAGTTTCAACTTCCTCGATATCATTTGCTTCTTCTACCTGAGACTTATACTCTGTCTTCTGCTCATCGGTCAGGTTTTGCAGCTCATCGATCGCTTTTTGGGCCTCTTCCTTCTTCGCTTCAAGAGCCGCCGCGTCTCCCGCAGCCTGGTCTGCCGCTTTCGCTTCTGCAAGTATTTCATCTACGGCTGCGATCGTCTCAGCTTCTTCCACCCGAGTCTTATATTCTGCCTTGTGCTCTTCTGTAAGATTTGTCAGCTCCTCAATCTCTGCATTTGCAGCTTCTTTCTTTGCTGTCAGGGCAGCTGCGTCCGCTGCTTTTGCAGCAGTCAAGGCTTCTTCCACCGCCTGGACTGTCTGCGCATTATCTACACTTGTTTTATACTGCGTCTTCTGTGTTTCTGACAGGTTCACCAGACCTTCAATTTCCTTTTTCGCTTCTTGTTTTTTATGCGACAGTTCTTCTGCAGCATTTTCCTGTTCAGCTGACTCAACAATATCTTCCACGTCAGATACCGTCACTGCATCTGCGATTTGGGTTAAATATTCCTGTTTTTTCTCTGTGCTCAGATACTCAAGGTCCTGGATCACAGCCTGTGCATTTTTCTTTGCCTCATTCAGAGCGCTGTCATTGATTTCAAAAGTTTCCGGTCCAGTAAAGCTGTGAACCGCATAATTTGTATCAGAGATCTGAACGCTTATCGTATAAGAACCCGGTGTTTTCGGCAAATCTGTCTTGCCATTGTACAGGACTACTGCTTCCTGAACCTGTCCATCCACATCCTCATACTCGGCCTGCAGCCCTGTAATATTGGATATATCCTGCGCAGCATCACCTTTTACAGTGACCACTACACTTTTTGCTGTTATCACTGGCAGTACATCCTGTGTCACTGCTTCATACTGATCTGCATTTTCGGCAGGAGTAAATACTGCCGTATAATTCTTAGTTCCATTTACAACAGGGCGCTCATCGCCGGAGAGGGCTTTCTCCCATGCCCACGAACCATTCACAGCTTTCTGTTGGTCATCCGTCACAGTAACATTCTCTGATGAAATTTTAAGCTCGCTCAAGGATATCCCATATTCTCCTGACGCGCTCAAATTCCCATCAACACTAAGCGCTGCTTTTTTCGTTGTGACCTCAGCAATGTCGCTTCCCTCAGAAATCTTATAATTTTCCGTCTCCGGGTAGTACGCCTCAAACTCGTACTTCACGTTTGGCGTAAGATCCGCAAACTCAACCTCTGACTGCCAGTCTCCCCACTTTTCCATACCTGCTTTGCGCATACGATACTGTGCATTCACGCCAGATTGAGAAGATGTCTGAGCCTCAAGGGTTATGGACCGGGCAGAGACAGTTTCCGCACTCGGCGCATCGGGCGCTGTCTGCTCTGCTTTTTCTACTGTAAGAGTAACGGTAAACTCCTGCGGTTCCGTCTCAGCAGAATCAGCCCGAAGCGTCACTTCGTGATTCCCAGCTCCTAAGCTCTCTTTTGGAGCGATTTTCCATGATTCGTCTGTTGAGGAGACTCTGATCGTAGTGTTCCCCTCCGTGATGACAAACGAATCTGTCTCTCCGCTTACCGCAGTGATGGTCACACCTGTCAGCTGGCTTGCTCCGGTATTTTTCAAAGAAATCGCTGTTGCCACCGGGCTTTCACCGTAGACAACTGGTGCCAGCTCCATACTACTGACTGCCATTTCGTACTGTTCTGCCTCGGCAGTACGGATAGTCACTGTGTCTGATTCCGGGGAAGCATTGTAGTTCGTATCCCCGGAGAACTTGATCTTAAAGCTGTACTCTGTATCCGGGTTTAATCCTGTAAATGTAGGGCTCTCTTGCCATGTGGTCGTCCCATCTTTTACCAGACCATAATTGGCAGTGCCCTTACCGCTTTCGTCCCCGGGTTTCAGGGTAATGCTCGTTGATGTAACTGTATCTTTAGCCGGCGCGGCTGGTTTTGCCTGACTTGCTTTTCTAATATTAACCGATAGCAGAACTTCATTATCCGTAACACTCTGTGTCTCGTCATATTTTACCACAACATATTCATTGTGCTGACCAGCTCCAGCATCAGGAAGCAATCCAACCGTATAAGTCTCGCTCACTCCAGGAGCAATCTCTTTGACTGCATTTTCAGCGTTGAGCCACCCAAAATTCCCGCCTGTAGAACTGATATCAGAAATCGTACCTGTGTCCGTACCACTGTTTGTTACCGTGACTTCCACAGTATCCAACAGCTCCGCATAATCAGCCCCATAATCAGCATATCCAAGCACGGCCAGGCCATCTCCCGAAGGATCTTCAACTTCAATATTCAGGATCGCCCCTGACGCCTCGTCATCATCTATGACCACCTCCGCCGAGGCAGAAGCAAATTCATTGTTGAAAAGTTTCTCATTCTCTTTGTCCCAGCGTGCCTGATCATCCACCTGTGCTTTATAACGCACCTCATATGTACCCGCAGAAAGTCCGGTCACTTTCCCCGGATATATGACAGACGTCCACG
Organism: Candidatus Mediterraneibacter intestinipullorum; assembly: GCA_019118665.1. Taxonomy (GTDB): domain Bacteria; phylum Bacillota; class Clostridia; order Lachnospirales; family Lachnospiraceae; genus Mediterraneibacter; species Mediterraneibacter intestinipullorum. Next base: position 33,205 of record DWYM01000008.1, on the reverse strand, counting down.
CTGTCTCACCTTGCTTGCGATATTCCATATCAGTGGTCAGACCTGTGAGCGCACCGTCACTGCGCCCGGGGCCGCTTGTCTTCTCAGAGCCGATCTTCTCCGGCGCTTCTCTCCTGAGCGGTATCTTTACCGGAGTTGAGGCGGATGCAACGCCCGCTGCATCTGCCGTGGTCTGGAGATAGAGAACAGTGCGCTCCTCTCCGGCGTCATTGATATATTCCGTGATAGAATCCCCATTGTAGATCATCGTTCCAGAAAAATCCTCTTTTGTATTAGCAAGATGTACCTTCACTCCAGCATCTGACACCAGCAACGTGACTGTCTCCTCGTTATAATTGATCCAGAAATCCTGGACTGCCGGAGGCGGAGTGGTTGGAAGCTGAGGTACACCGTCAATCTCTCCCCAGTTAAAGTCCAGGGTCGTAAAACCTTCCAGCCCGGTCAGGATATAGTTCGGGTCACTGACCTCCACGTTCAACTGATACCGTCTCGGATGCAGCCCTGTGGGATACTCAAAATAGGTGCTGTAATTATAAAGCACCGTAGCGTACTTTGTCTCTCCGTCAATGCCCTCATATGTAGCCTGCATGGGACCGTCCCAGTTTTCATCAAACTCATCGTCATTGGTCGGGTCATCGTCTTTCAGTTTTGCCCAGTTCGTGTCCCAGCTGTTGTAGTATCCTTCCTCCTCTTCCCAGATAAGGGTCGCCCACATGTGCAGCTTCAATGGCTCTGTCTCATCTTGCTCCCACTCCACACCCGGTTTTGCAGCCACGGTCACAGTCACCGGCTTCGGGCTGACCGTCATCCTCATCCCGGCAGTTGTTTCTATAAGCTCCATGCCTCTCCGGTAAGAAATCGTGACCACAGCATCATTGACGCCGCGGCTGATGCCAGCTTTCGGGCTTATCTTCCACGAGGTGTTGGTCCCTCCGGCTGTGACAGTATTATCCCCGGTCGCAGAAACTTCAAATCTATCTTCCGGCGTAACTTTGACACTTTCAATCTCTGCATCTACATTTCCAACATTTTCAATGACAAGCGTGGATGCAAACTCACTCATATCATCGCCGTAAACAGAAGCATAGCTTCCCAGATGTGATGCCGAGAGCGCCGGTCCGTCTTCCTCAGGAATGATCTTGACAGGAATATCCACCGGATGGCTGGCATAGTCGCTGCCCGCCTGTTCCGTTCCGTAACCCACCTTCTCCGCGAATATCTTCAATGTGTAGGAGCCTTCTTTAAGATCCTCCGGCAGTGGAACCTGGTATTCTCCATCCTGTGCTGTACTACTGATCGCACCATAAGCCACAACTGACCCTGAGGAATTTACCAGCATAGCGGAAATGCGGTCATACCCTCGCTCTGTATCAACGCCGCTGACTTCTGCCTGCAATTGGTCTCCGGCATAGACGCTCACCGAGCTTGCCGTATTCGTGATCTTTGCGTTCAGCTTGTTGTCATCATTCAGCAGAGTCACATCCCAGTCTTTACGGTCTGATGCTGCCGTGGGTTGGAATATCCCAGGCTTTTCCGAACTGTGTTCTGAAACAAACAGGACAGAATCCCATCCAATGTGGACCACAGGCGCCACCCCGGCAATGGATATGTCCATGATATCGAAGTCATTAAACATCTGGATACCGGACTGCAGCATCCCCGCCGTCTCGGAAAAATACGAACCGTCCACGCCTACCATGCCTGGGATATAGTAGCCCTCTCCCCACCCCGGATCCGTTACCGAGCGCAAATAATAATTCGAGAATCCGATCGAGTTGACAGCAACGCCCTGCGCTCTTGCATAAGGTGTGGACGTCATGCGTGTAGTGGACTGCACAACGCCGGATATGCCATAGTGATAGAATCCATACTCCGCTTTGTCCATCTCTCTTGCAGCAAGGAGAAACACCTTCTCATTCACCGCTGGTGTGTCAAGATGCATGAAGTTTCCGGTGTCAGGCCAGGTAGTAGTCTTAACCGCGCTCTGTTCCACCTCATCAAAGGCATTATTAAGGAAACCGCCCTCTGTATAAGAACCGCTGTACTGCTCAGAGTTCAGCCATTTTCGCAGGTTGCTGTCAGGCCAGCGCACCTGATATGTATTGATGTTCTCATTATACAATACACGGTCCACAATCTGATCTGTCATCAGCAGGAAGCTGTCCTCCGTCGCGTTGTCACTGGGGGATGAGCTGTCAAGCACCCTCCATTTAAGCGGCTGCTTTGTTTGACCGTCATTGTAGTAATAATTTCCAAAATACAGCCAGCTTGCGTCTCCATTTGCCGCCCAGCTCATAGTCGATGATGTGGGAACAGCCGGGTCCTTTATGCCTGCCGTATAGCCGTCCTCCTGGACGAGATTGACTGTTCTTGGCAAAGGATCCCATGCCGCTTTGACCGCGCTTTGATCTGACAATGATGTATCCGCAGACTGAGAAGTCTCTGCAAAAAGCAGCATCGGGCTGCCTCCTGACACTACCATTGCTGCTGCCATAATAAGAGCACATGCATTTTTCATCTTCATTTTTTCCCTCTCCTTAACATTACTGATAATTTAAAGATCATGTCTAATTAAAGTTGCCAATTTTTGTCTATTATAGATTATTTTAATTTGTCAGTCACTCCTTTGTCAATAACTTAACAACATTTTTTAAGCAGAATCTGTTAGTTCGTCAAACATATGTTACCACCTGCCGAATACACTCCTTCAAGACAGTCTGTGGGGATTATGCATGCGCATATCATGTATTGCAGCAGTTATAGTCTAAAACTCCTTAATAAATGCCATAAGAAAAACAGGAAACCTTTCAAAGATCTCCTGTTTGGCACTGCCGCTGGCAGGCGGCGAGCTATTTAGTTATTTATAAAGATATTGGCACGCTGGTCATTTTCCTTATTTGACTCTCCAGATATGCCGCCAATATTTTAAACTTAATATAATTCCGCAGATGGCAGTAACAATATCAGCAAGAAGATACTTGACTCCAACTTGTTCCAAAGGAATGGTACGCGGCAAAAAGAAAATGGAAAAAATCATAGCAAGTCCAATGATAATCTGCAATGGTTCGAGTTTATGCTTTTTACCCATATCCTTTGATGTGATAAAAAGTAAGACAAATCCGGCTGCCAGAAGCATTTTTGAATTTTTATGGTTATCCCTATATTTCTGCTCTTGCGCTTGTTGACCCTCAGCATACTTTTGAGGATCAACAAGTTCTGAAATGCTCATTTCAAATAGAGAAGCCAACTCCGCTAAATTGACCGCTGTTGGTCTGCTTTTTCCTGCTTCCCATTTTGCAACGGCCTGTCGGCTAATGCCTAATTGATCGGCAACATACTCTTGGGACATGTTGAGCTGTGTACGCCGTGCATTAATATTCTCGCTCAGTGCCATATCCAGCACCTCCTTTCACTCTGATTTTAACTTATAATGCAGGTTGCGTGCTGCCAACTAATAGGCAACCATCAATTACGATCACGACATTTCCTTATTTTCATTATATTAGTACCAGTAATTTTTGTAAATAACGGAGGCTCCTGTTGAACGAAAGAGCGTGGCATTTTATCTGGACTAGGGTATTCTACTGTTGAAAACAGTTATTGAATAGAGTGAGCAAAAATGATAAATGTATATAACAGGAACGATGTCTTTCACCGCGACAATTGGGGCTCTGGCAGCATATATCCAAAGAACAGATGGATTCTATTCCTCAAACAGGTCGTTGCTTTGGGTTAGACAGGGTCTGTTTGACCTGGCGCTTATCATAATCGCTGTTTACACGAAAACGTGCAGGCCTTGTCAAAGGAAAAGAATAGCAGTCCCGAAATGTGAAGAGGCAGGACTATTTTTCGCCCAGCCCTTTGGGGGTTGCGAAAAACAATCCTGCCTCGCTTTACTATGCCAACGGTCAGTACAGCTTCCTCTGGAAGGCTCCCTCTGGGCCTACTCGCACCGGATCAGCCTGTCCCCTTCCTGATATCCCTCCACGATCTTCTCGGTCAGTATCACCCCGGACTCAAAGGAGGCGAATGTGACGGCGCTGACATACCCGAATTTGGCGCTGTCAGCCAGGACATAGCACTTCCAGCACTGACGCATGGCTGTCCGTTTGACCTGCGCTTCCCCCGCGTCAGGGGTGGTAAAGCCCTCCTTTTTTGTGACTCCGTTTGTCCCGAAGAATCCTTTTGTAAAATGATACCGTTCCAGCATTTCCATTGCCTGAGCGCCGATGACTGCCTCGGTGGAGCTCTTCAGTTCCCCGCCCACAAGAAAGACCCGGCTCCCCTGAGCAGCCAGTTTCTGTGCGTGCGCCACCGCGTTGGTGACAAAAGACGCTTTTGTCCGTCCAAGAAATTCAATCATATACCCGGTGGTCGTCCCTGCATCCAGATAAACAAAATCCGTATCCTCGACCATGGTTGCCGCCCGCCGGGCAATCTGTATCTTTTCCGCCTTATGCACTTCCACTTTCTGAGCGACCGTGGGCTCCTGTGTAACAAAGGAGCCGCTGCTCGTCACGGCTCCTCCAAATACCTTTGTCAGTCTCCCGGCCCGGTCCAGAGCCGTGATATCCCGGCGTGCAGTTGATTCGGAAATACCAAGGAGTTCTGTGACCTCTGCCACTGTAATGCTCTTCTTCTCCTCCAGAAGACCGAGTATCCTCGCATATCTTTGTTCTGATAACATCCCCATCTCTCCCATAATCGTATTTTCTCTATTGTACGCCTGTTTTTCAGATTATTCCACCTTCTTTTTGAGCATTCCGAGAAGAACTGTGGAAATCAGCGTCCCCACAACCAACGCTGCCAGATACATCGGCGGATTTCCCACTACAGGGAATACGAAGATTCCGCCGTGGGGAGCCATCAGCGTGCATCCGAACGCCATAGACAACGCGCCTGCTACCGCTGATCCCGCGATACAGGACGGAAGCACACGGAGCGGATCGGACGCCGCGAATGGAATAGCGCCTTCTGTGATAAATGCAAGTCCCATGATAAAGTTTGTCGGCCCTGTCTCTCTCTGTTCCTTAGTAAATTTGTTCTTGAACAGCAATGTTGCAAGGGCAATGGCGCAGGGTGGCGTCATTCCGCCGATCATGACTGCTGCCATGATTTCATAATTTCCAGCCGCAATGGACGCTGTGCCAGACACATAGGCAGCTTTGTTGAACGGACCTCCCATGTCGATCGCCATCATGCCCCCAAGGATAAGCCCCACCAGGATCTTGCTCGTCTCTCCCATGCCGGAAAGTCCGGTGTTGAGCGCGGTGTTAATGCCTCCCATGACCGGCTCCACAATGAAATTCATCAGCAGACCCATAATGAGGATTCCGAATACCGGATAGAGCAGCACCGGCGCGATCTTCTCGATAGCCTGAGGCAGCTTCCCGCACAGTTTTCTGAGACCCAGGATAAGATATCCTGCAGCAAAGCCTGCCACAAGCGCTCCGAGGAAACCGGATTTCCCGCCGGATGCCATCATGCCTCCCACAAATCCTACCGCCAGCGCCGGTCTGTCCCCGATCGCCATGGCGATAAAGCCTGCCAGCACCGGAAGCATGAAGCCAAACGCCGTATCGCCGATGCCTTTGAAAAGCGCTGCCAGCGATGTGAGCGTTCCAAAGTCTCCCCTCTGGTCAGCAGGCAGTGCGTTCAGATCCACTGAAAGACCGTCGATGAGAAATGCAATGGCGATCAGGATGCCTCCGCCCACTACAAAGGGGAGCATATGTGACACGCCGTTCATGAGCTGTGTATAAATCTTGTGTCCAGCCCCGCCGGATTTTGCGCCGCCTGACGCGGATGCCTCGCTCTCTCCGGTCCCATGATAGATGGGAGCGTTTCCTGACATTGCCCGCTCCACCAACTGGTCTGCCTTGCTGATGCCGTCAGATACCTGGCACTGGATCACTTTCTTTCCGTTGAAGCGCTCCATGTGGACTTGCGCGTCTGCTGCAACGATGATGCAGTCTGCGTTACGGATTTCTTCTGGTGTCAGCACGTTCTTTGCCCCGCCGGATCCTCGTGTCTCCACTTTTACAGAACAGCCCTTTGCCTTTGCCGCTTTCTCGATCCCCTCTGCCGCCATGTAAGTGTGTGCGATACCAGTGGGACAGGAAGTAACTGCAAGTATGTGAAATGCTCCCGCTCCGATCTGGTCTCCGTTTGCCAGCCTCTCGTCAATGCCTCGCTCCTCCTCGTCCGCCCTGTCGATGATCTGGAGAAATTCATCCACACTCCCGGCATTTCTTAGATTGTCTGCAAACTTCTCATCCATCATGAGCACAGACAATTTACTCAAAACATCCAGATGCACGTTGTCTTCTGTGTTGGGAGCCGCGATCAGGAACATGAGCGTGACTGGTTTTCCATCCAACGCGTCAAACTCCACGCCCTCCTTTATGACCATGGCTGCCAGACCTGGCTTTGTCACTGCGTCACACTTGCCGTGAGGAATGGCGATCCCCTCCCCGATTCCGGTCGTGCTCTCCTGTTCACGCTCGTACACCTGCTGCCTGTACGCCTCCCTGTCACTTATTTTTCCGCTCTGTACCATCAAGTCAATGATCTGGTCCAGCGCCTCGTTCTTTGTCTGAGGAGTTCCTATAAGGGAAATGCTCCTCTTATCCAGCAAATCTGTGATCCTCATTTTATGACCTCCCTTTCCGAAGATATTTTCCATTCATTTTATATGATCCGCTCATACAGATCCATGATTTCCTCTCTTGTAGCCAGATACTCCGAAAAAGCGCTTGCGCTTCCCGATGCAACGCCCATGTAAAACGCATGTCTGTAATCCTGCTTTTCCATCCAGCCCGCAGTAAACCCTGCTACCATGGAATCGCCGGAGCCCACAGCATTTACAAGAACTCCTTTCGGAGCAGGCGCATCGTACACACTGCCATCCTCCGCCGCCAGCACCGCTCCTTCTCCTGCCATTGATACAAGCACATTTCTGGCGCCCATTTCCTGGAGCTTCTTTGCGTAGGGGACTACATCCTCTCTGGCCTTTAACTTGACCCCGAAAATATCTCCCAGCTCATGGCTGTTCGGTTTGATGAGGAAGGGGTGATATTTCAGCACATTCAGGAGCAGGTCCCCTGTGGCGTCCACCACGGAGGTAACGCCTCTGCCCTCCAACTGCTCCAGAATCCAGCTGTAAATATCGTCCGGCATTGCCGTCGGGATGCTTCCCGCCAGGACGATCACATCGCCCTGCCCCAGAACCTTCAGCTTCTCCATCAGTTCTGCCACCTTGTCTCTCCCAATGTCCGGTCCCATGCCGTTGATCTCTGTCCCATCAATGCTTTTCAGCTTAACATTGATCCGGGAGATTCCCTCTTTCACCGGAATAAAGTCAGAGCGTACCCCCATCTCCTCCACTTTTCGGGTGATTTCCGCCCCTGTGAATCCTGCGACAAAGCCAAGAGCAGTACTCTCTATCCCCAGGTTCTTCAGGATGACTGACACATTGACCCCTTTTCCTCCCGGAAGGAGCAGCTCGGATCTGGTACGGTTCGTAAGTCCCAGCTGAAAATCGTCGACAGAGACGATGTAATCTAAGGACGGATTAAAAGTGACTGTGTAGATCATTGCAATTCCTCCATTTCATTTCCTCCAACTCCTTTGATGGTTTCATTATACAGTCATATTCATTCAAATTCAATCAAAATAATTCACATATTTTGTGACTGAATTTGGTTTATATTGCACAAATTTGATTTTTAGCTTCCTTTCCGGCATAACAGCGCAAAAAAGGCTATACCTCTGCCACATTCTAAATAAATGCGCATAATCGGTATAGCCTGCTTTACCAGTGACAATCCTTTTATACAAGCAATGTGTATCACCTGCTCCAAAGACTGTCAAATATTTCTTTTATTTATTGATCATTATGCAAGTTTCAAGGGGTTGACCTTTACGCCCGGTCCCATTGTGGATGTGAGCGTAATGCTCTTCAGGTACTGGCCCTTAACTGCTGCCGGTCTTGCCTTGTTGATCGCGTCAATAAGCGTCTGGAAGTTGTCCGCTAACTGCTCCTCGGTAAAGGAAGCCTTACCGATCGGCACATGGATAATGTTTGTCTTGTCGAGTCTGTACTCGATCTTACCGGCTTTGATATCGTTGATGGCTTTCGACACGTCCATTGTAACTGTTCCCGCCTTCGGGTTCGGCATAAGCCCCTTCGGTCCGAGAACACGTCCGAGACGTCCTACAACGCCCATCATATCCGGTGTTGCAACAACTACGTCAAAGTCGAGCCATCCTTCGTTCTGGATCTTCGGAATCAGGTCGTCTCCTCCCACGAAATCAGCGCCTGCTGCTTTCGCTTCCTCTGCCTTTGCGTCCTTCGCAAATACAAGGATGCGGACTTTCTTTCCTGTTCCGTGCGGAAGTACGACCGCGCCGCGGATCTGCTGATCTGCGTGACGTCCGTCACATCCTGTTCTGATGTGAGCCTCGATGGTCTCGTCAAACTTTGCCACTGCTGCTTTTTTTACTAATGCAACTGCTTCTTCCTTATCGTAGAGATTTCCTCTCTCAATCAGTTTTGCAGCTTCGATATATTTCTTTCCTCGTTTCATTTTACAATAACCTCCTTGTGGTATTGGCGGGATTTGTCCCTCCCACTTGTTTCCCTGCTTCAATAAATCGCCAAGTGCTCTATTCCTCTACAACGACACCCATGGAACGGCATGTTCCTGCCACCATGCTCATAGCAGCCTCTACGGATGCCGCGTTCAGGTCCGGCATCTTCATCTCTGCAATCTCCTGAAGCTGAGCCTTTGTGATCGTTGCGACCTTGTTCTTGTTCGGCACGCCGGAACCGGACTGGATCTTGCATGCTTTTTTGATAAGAACTGCTGCCGGCGGCGTCTTTGTGATGAAACTGAAGCTTCTGTCATTGTATACTGTAATGACAACCGGAATGATCAGGTCGCCCTGGTCTGCTGTCCTTGCATTGAACTGCTTTGTAAATTCAACGATATTTACACCGTGCTGTCCAAGCGCAGGTCCGACCAGCGGCGCCGGAGTTGCCTTGCCGGCAGGAATCTGTAATTTGATATAACCTTCTACTTTTTTTGCCATTTTCAATTACCTCCTTGTGGTATTGGCGGGGCGTCGCCCCTCCCACTCATCTTTAATCCATTTTTTTCACTTCTGAAAAACCAAGTTCAACCGGAGTCTCGCGGCCAAACAGCTCAACATTGATGGACAGGCTCTTTTTCTGGTCGTTCATGCTCTGCACTACACCCACAGTACCCTCCCACGCGCCGCTTAAAACAACGACCGTGTCGCCCACGCCAAAGTTGACGACCACATTGTCGCGCTTGATGCCCATATTCGCCATCTCGCTCTCTTCGAGAGGCACCGGCTTGGATCCCGGTCCGACGAAACCTGTAACTCCGCGTGTATTTCTCACGACATACCATGTATCGTCATTCATGATCATGTGGATCATGACGTATCCCGGGAACATTTTGCGCTGCACTGCCTTCTGCACACCATTCCGGAGCTCCGTGACTTCCTCCATGGGAACGCGGACCTCAAGGATCTGGTCTTCCAGATGGCGGTTCTCGATCGTCTTGTCAATGTTCGCTTTTACTTTGTTTTCATACCCTGAATAAGTATGAACTACATACCATTTTGCCTCTGACATAAAATCACCTTTCCGCTGCGGTCAACTATCTTACCAATAAGTCAATCCCATATTTCAGGATCGCATCGATCACCGCGATTACTGCACCGAGCACTACGGACACAACAACAACTGCCGTAGTCTGCTTCGCAAGTGTTTTTTTGTCTGGCCAAATAATCTTCTTAAACTCTGCCTGAAGTCCTTTGAACCAGCCCTTCTTCTGAGTCTTTTCATTTTCGCTCATATGCCACTTCCTCCCGACGATTACTTCGTCTCTTTATGCAGAGTGTGTGATCTGCAGAATCTGCAGTACTTCTTGGTCTCCATGCGGTCCGGATGAGTTTTCTTATCCTTCGTCATGTTGTAGTTACGGTTCTTGCATTCCGTACACTCCAATGTAATTCTTGTGCGCACAACTTCCACCTCGCTTTTTACTTATTTACCTGCGTGTTACTGATGGCTGCGAAAACCATCGATTTTTAGGCATAAAAAAAAGACCTAACTTCCATTCGCCGTAGTATTGTACCACGGAAAATGGAAGTTAGTCAAGGTTTTTCGAATGTTTTTCGCCTAACGCCTCCGTTTTCTGCTCCATATTATCTCAAACGCAGTACTGGACGATGCAGCGATGCCCGCCGTGAGCATCAGGAGCACGGCCGCTGTAAGGTCCGCGTCCCCGGTCTTGACCGCTCTTCCGTCCTCTGTCCCGGACTGCGGATTTTTGCCGGCCGCGTCAGAAGAAGGAGTTTCCGGGACTGTGCCTCCGCCGCCGGGCGCTGTGTCCTGCACTTTCAGGCGGTAAAACATATATTCGATATCATTTCCCACATTTGTAAGCCCAAAGACATAGAAATGATCTCCGCCCACAGCGCCGCCGGCCCAGAGCACTTTTGTGTCATCCAGCCTTTGGGGCTGCATGGTCCATGTGCCGGCCTGCACATCATACATCCAGGTATCTCCTGTGTGATCCCTGTCGCTCAACATGCCGGAAACGATCATCCCGCCGCCAAAGCTTCCTGACGCCGCCATATTCACCTGATTGTCATAGACTTCCGGGAAGGATGCTCCCTGCATCCATGCCGAGCCGTCCCATATCTGCGTTGTGCTTTCCCACTGACCGTCAGGATTTTCTCCCCCTGTGACGATCAGCTTCCCTCCTGAGAATCCCAGCGACGGAGTGCTCCGCGCCACATCGAGGGACGGCAGTTCCTGAGACATCCCTGTTTTTACATCCACACGGAAAACATAGGCAACAGACTCCTGTGTTTCCGCGTAGCTTAGCCGGGCTCCGCCCGCGATCCACAGGCTGTCCCCGCCGTATATGAAGCCACTGTTATAGAACGGTTCTCCGGTATTGATCTCGGACAGGACCTCTGTATCTCCCAAAAGGGGATCGTAGGAATGTACCACAAGTATTCCTGTCTCCGCATTTTCCAGGATATAGAGCCTGTCCCCTGACGCGGCGATCTGTATCAGCCTATCTGCTCCGATAAAGGGCAGCTCCGCTTTGCTCCATGTTTCCGAAACGGTGTCATACGCCAGCAGGACTCTTATTTCCCCGGCGTCAGACAGAGCTTTAAACTCATCGGAAGCCACATAGACCTTTCCGTTTACAGCCGCTGCGGAAACCGGATTGATCTGCTCAAAGCCAAGCTCCACTCCAAGCTGTGTCAGGTCAGGTGAAGAAAGCTTTTCAAACAACTCTCCTCCCGCTGACGGAGAGACCGCCTCGGTCTGAAAATGATCCTGTCCGTACTGGCTGCCATCCGCCGCCGTTTCAGTGTCTGTCACGCGGAAGACATGCATTCCTTCGGCAGTTCCCGCCGGCAGTGTAAATGTAATCTGAGTGTCGGTCCACTCGGATACCCGGAGTTCTTCTCCGTCCATTGTAAGAGTGCCCTCACTCCCAAAGAAATATCCCTTCAGGATCCCCCTGTTGCCCTGCTGGGTCAGTTCATCCAGCACCGGATATGGGGTCGTCACCGCCTTCTCCAGATCTAAATATCCTCCCGACACGCAGGTATCCGACATCTCCTCTGTGCGGGTCACTCCTCCGGCAAGCCTTGCCCGGATCTCGTACATGGCCTGAGCCTGTTCCTCCGGATCCTCAATGCCGCTCACCCCATAAGCGTCGCTTAAGAGGGCGACCGCCCCTGTCACTGCCGGCGCGGCCATAGATGTTCCGGACAGAAAGCGGTACGGCGCTGTCTCCTCTGCCAGGAGCAGCCCCTCCAGACGAAACGACAGGCTCTGATCCAGATCAAGCTGTGCCGCGGTCCGAAGGATCCGTATCCGAAAGTCCTCCCATATGACAGAGTCCTTCACATCCCGAAGAGAAACCGTCACCGGTCCGGGAGCGCCGTACTCCACCGAGGTGTCTGCTGTGCTTACATCCGCCCACACAGGACCGTTTTCCCCATTTATCTGAACCTGTATCTTTATGAGCCTTCCCCGCTCACTTTGAACCTCGTCCGTCACACCCATCGTAAGACCCAGATAGTTTGCGCGGTCCCTGAACACTCTCATATCTCCCAGCGCCCATTGGAGCCCCAGCGTATCGCCCACGGCCCCGGCTCTTGTTTCCCATCTGAGGGAAGGATCCTCCGCAGACGGCAGGGACAAAGTGACGCTGTTTGCACTGCCGCTTTCCTCAACCGCTTCAACCGAGTCCCCCTCTAAGGCCGTCATATCCGCGTTATAGACTACAGCCGGATTGCCATCCCCTGAAGGGAACACCGGATAAGCGGTTCCCTTCGCAACAGGATATGTGGAGAAAATATCCACGCCCGGAGCATACAGGTCTGTGTTGATCTGTCCGAAATTGCTGAAGGCAGCGGCTCTGCCTTCCCGGTCGGACGCATTGACCGTCAGAGACGCCAGCGGATTGCCCGACTCAGGCAGCTGTATCGACGCATCATTATCCTGCCCCTCATTTCCGGACGCCATCACAGAAATGATCCCGAGCTGCCCGGCGTGATCCACCGCTTCCTCCAGAGCTTTGCTGGGGGCATGTCCTCCCCAGGAGTTATTCGCTGCCACGATGTCAGCGCCCGCTTCTTTGTGCCTGCAAATGTAATCATATGCCCGGATGCCCGCGGAGAGCAGCCCGCTCCCATCGTCCCCCAGCACCTTAAGGGCGGCAAGCTTTATATTGGGGGCCATTCCACTGACTCCCTGTCCGACGGCCCCTATAATGCCTGCCACATGGGTTCCGTGACCGTATACATCCATGGGGTCCGCATCTCCCTCCGGACTCTCAGCGGAGGGGCTGAAATCATAACCACAGGAACCGGTCCCATCATCCCACATATTGGGCGCAAGGTCAGGATTCGTATAATCGATCCCACTGTCGAGCACAGCCACCACGGCTGTGCCTGTCCCTGTGGAGTGGACCGGGCTTCCAGAATTTTCATCCCATATATAGGGCACGTTCGTGCTGCCGGCAGCCTCGTCCCGGCTCTGCAAATGCCACTGCCAGCCAAAGTAAACGCCCCCGGGTTCATTGACGGACACAGCAGGCTGTACGCTGTACGCCCGGATCACATAGTCAGGCTCCGCATATTCCACCCCGGGCTGTTCCTCCAGCGACTGTATCAGTTCCTCTGTGGACATGCTGTCTGACCGCACCAGGACAATGCTGTCGCCCGCCGGCGATGCCGAACGGAACCCCGCTCCCTTCCCGCTGCCGGAATCCAGCTCCATCAGTGTCTCATATACAAAGGAAGGAGCAGAGCGCCTCGCACGCCTCTGGAAGAACTCTCCGGACACTTTTACGATCGCCCTGCCCTCCGCGTATTCTCCCTCATATTCTTTTCCTGTTCCGCCATCCTCTGACAGAGCGTCCTCCTGTGAGGAAACATTCCCGACCCCTTCCACATCTGCCGCCGCAGCCGGCAGTGCGGTCTGAAACGCCAGGAACAGCGCCAGAGAAAGCCCCAGCCATCTCTTTTGTACTCTCACTTTTCCCTCCCATCCGAGTGATACCATCCCTTGAAACACCTCACTGTACAGACCCAGCCGCACAATGTCACCGTACATTGATGCTATCATGAAACGACAGATTTTTCAATGACGGCTTTCCCGCCATGTGCTTTTGCCGTCACAGCCGGATCTCGATCTTATATTTCTCCAGCCAGTAATTCACCTGGAGCATATATGCCAGCATCTGGGGACCCGCCATGAGCTGGCCGTACCATGGACGTCCGTAATCAGACGGCGTCTCCAGAAAATGTTTTACCTTCTCTGCATCAAGCAGCTCCCGGACAGGAGCTTTCACATCCTCCATCACTTCAAGGAGCATCCGGCCCAGACGCTTTTCATAATCAGGGTGATAGGTCTTCGGGTACGGACTTTTCCTCCGGAACAGCACTTCATCGGGAAGCTTCCCTCTGCCGGCGTTGCGCAGGAGTCCTTTCACCAGTCCGTCCGGGCACTTCATCTCCCATGGCACGTTCCAGACATATTCTATGATACGGTGGTCCGCCAGGGGGACCCTGGCCTCCAGGCCCGAGTACATACTGGTCCGGTCCATGCGGTCCAGCAGTGTTGCCATAAACCATTTCATATTGAGATAAGAAATTTCCCTCCTGCGCCGTTCCACCGGTGTGTCATCCTCACACCTGGGAGTCTCGCTGACAGTGCGCTCATAGGCTTCCCTTGCGTATTCCTCCATGGGCAGCGACCGGATCAGATCATCCGAAAGCAGCGCCTGCCTTGCCGCCATGTCATAAGACCAAGGAAACGCATGCATCTCAAAGGCTTCCTTTTTATGAAACCAGGGATAACCTCCGAAAATCTCATCCGCACATTCCCCGGTCAGGGTCACCTTATGATATCCGCCGACTTTTGAGCAGAAATAGAGCATAGAAGACTCTACGTCCGCCATGCAGGGAAGGTCGCGCGCTTCTACTGATTTAAAGAGACATTCGATCAGCTCGTCATTTCCGCATTCCAGATAGCGGTGTTTTGTCCGGCAGTACTCCACCATCTTATCCACCCACGGTCTGTCCTGACTGGGCTGGAATGAGTTTGCCTTAAAATACATTCCGTTTCCGTCAAAGTCAAAGGAGAACGTGTTCAGCTCCTTCCCCTTCTTTCTCAGCTCCTCTGCACAGACCGCGGTTACCAGACTGCTGTCCACGCCGCCGGAAAGGAAGGTACAGATCGGTATATCCGATAACATCTGCTTTCTGATTGAATCCTCAACGAGCCACGCTGTCTTTTCCACAGTTTCTTCAAAAGAATCTTCATGGGGCGCGCTCTGCGGCTTCCAATAGCAGACATCCCGGAACACACCGTCCCGGCAGCGCAGATAATGTCCCGGAAGCACCTCATACACGCCTCGGAACACACCTTTGCCATATGTTTTTGCCGGCCCCAGAGCAAATATCTCGCAGAGTCCGTCGCGGTCCAGTACCGGACGTACTCCGGGATAGGCAAAAATCCCTTTCAATTCTGACGCGAAGATCAGGGTATCCTCCTGTATCATATAGAAAAGAGGCTTTACCCCCACTCTGTCCCGAAACAGATACAGACTGTCCTCGCAAGAGTCCCACAGGGCAATGGCAAAGATCCCATTGAGCTTCTCCACATACTCTTTTCCATGCAGGAGATATCCCTGTAAAATGACTTCCGTATCGCTGTGGGACTCGAATACGGCGCCTTCTCGCTCCAGCTCCCTGCGCAGCTCCGGCATATTATAGATTTCGCCGTTAAAGGAAACCGTACATCGCTTTCCTCCCGCGGCTCTTGTCATGGGCTGTCTTCCTCTGTCCAGATCAATGATGGACAGGCGGACATGGGCAAGCCCGCAGTGGGCATAGAGACAGGTTCCTTCCTCGTCAGGCCCCCGCCTCTTCTGTGCCCGGTTCATCTCATCCAAAACAGTCCGCCACCTGCTCTCCTCCCCTGTATAGTTCCGTCTGCCGCTGTAAAATCCTGCAATTCCACACATAGCTTTCACCTCTTCTGAACATGACTGTACTGATTTTGAACATGAATCTGCCGGTCTTGAACATGAATCTACCGGATAACAGGCTGGTACTGCTTTCCTTCCAGCGCCATCTCGGCTGCCGGGATGACAAGTTCCGTCTTCGCGATCATGGAGTTTGGTTTTTTCTCAGGGGAGTCTTGCCCGAAGGGAACAAAATAAATATTTTTCGCATTGAGCAAAAGCCCGATATTTCTCATGTTCATTCCCAGCGCATCGTTGGTAGATATAGAGATCAGGAGGGGCTTCTCGTTGCGCAGATGCGCTTTCGCAGCCATTAAGACAGGGGTATCCGTGATCCCATTTGCCAGCTTCGCTATGGTATTTCCTGTACAGGGCAGTATGATCAGAAGATCCAGCAGGCTTTTGGGACCTATCGGTTCCGCCTGGCTGATGGTGCGCAGAGGCTCCGCGCCTGTGATCCGCTCCGCTTTCTTCATGAAATCCTCCGCCGCTCCAAAACGGCTGTCGATCGTCTGGGAGGCATCCGAAAAGATCGTCACGATCTCAGCCCCGGTTTCTTTCAGCTTCTCAAGCTGCTCAAATACCTTTTCATATGTGCAGAAGGAGCCGGTTACCGCCACTCCTATTTTCTTGCCTTTCAACTCCATAGCTTCACCTATATCATACGACAGATCCTTTGCAGAACCGGTCAGCCGGCAGAGCGCCAAGTCTGTTCCCGATAAAGCCCGCCAGAATCTCTGCAGAAGTTTCGGGGGAATATTTTCCGGGAAGTCCCGGAAGAGGCATAACATTCAGGGACAGCTCAGAGGCCGCCGTATAGTCCGCTCCTCCCGGCGATGAGGCCAGGTCGAAGATCCAGGCAGATTTTTTTACCCTGAGCAGTTCTTCTCTGTTCAGGATTTTTTCGGGCACAGTGTTGAAGATAAATTCCGCGTCCCCTATTTCCTCCGCCAGTCCCTGTCCTGTGAGGACTCTGTCTGCCAGAACAGACGCTCCCGCCGCTCTGGCCGCATCCCGCTCCACCACTGTCAAATGGCAGGAAAATCCTCTGAGCAGAAGCGCAAGGGTGCTCCCGCACCTTCCGTATCCCAGGACCATGCACCGGCTTTTTGACAGATTCCGGGGGCTCCTTTTGATCGCTTCGGCTATGGCTCCCTCCGCGGTTGCCGCTGTATTCTGCATTGCCACATATTCATCTTTCATCATATCGTATACCGTGACCCCTCTGTCCCGGAAGCGTTTCCCCACGTCAGATGGGATATTGCCGCCGAACAGGATGCCGTTTTCCGTCATTTCCCGCAGGAGTGTTTCTACATCCATATCCGAGATCTGATACTTCCCGGAGATTTTGCCCGCACTAAAAAAAGGCACGGGAGCCGCGACCACATCCGCATCTTCCAGCGCTTCTTTCAGTGTGTCCGCCCTCCGGATCCTGTGATCATCCGTCCTGCCGCAAAGTCCGCATGCCGTCACCCGATATCCTTTTGATGAAAGGATTTCCGCCAGAAAGACCTGGCGCATATCTCCGCCTGCCACAACAATTTTACCTGTATCTGCTATCAATCTGTCTTTTTCCTTTTTTCTTCACTATATGCAGATCAGGGGAAACAGTTCCCGCCCGGCAGTTTATCCACATATAGAAAAAGGGGCTGTTTTCACAGTCCCTCTTCTGTCTCGCCGTCAGCTTTGACGGCCTCGCCTGCCGCCTGTTCAGCTTTCAGCTTTTTCTTTATTCTTTTATACACACTCGCCCGGAATAACGTATATATGACTGACACGATGGGAATAAAGATGAGCATCCCTACTATCCCCATCAGACTGCCGCCGATGGTTACCGCGGCCAGCACCCAGATGGAAGGAAGCCCCACCGAGCTCCCCACTACTTTCGGGTAGATCAGGTTTCCCTCGATCTGCTGCAGGATCAGGAACGTCACTACGAATGCGATCATCTGCATCGGATCCACCATCAGGATCAGGAACGCGCCCACAAAACACCCGATGAACGCGCCGAAGATCGGGATCAGAGCTGTGAAAGCGATCAGCACACTGACCAGCAGAGTGTATGGCATATTGAGAATGCTCATTACGATAAAGAACATTCCCCCCAGGATGAGCGCCTCCACGCACTGTCCGGTAAAGAAACTGGAAAATGCTTTTGACGCCAGACTTCCCACCTCGAACATCCACTCCACGCGTTTTTCAGAAAAGTAAGCGTACAGCACCTTCTTTACCTGCATATTCAGCTTTTCCTTCTGAAGAAGGACATAACAGGAAAAGACAAACGCGATCACAAAAGTCGTCATTCCGCTCACAATGGAACCGATAGCTGACATGGTCGAGTTCAGCACGTTTCCCGCGCCGTTCTGGAAAAACGACATAATACTGTCTGTAAGTTTTCCTACATCCAGATTCAGATTGGAGAGCCATGCCTGGATCTCTTTGTTGTCAGTGAACATATCCTCCAGGAATCGCTGCGCCTCCGGAATAAACGTCTGGATCGTCTTCCCCAGCGACAGGAAAGTACGCGTCAGTTCGGGGATCACTACGAACATGACCAGTACCACGACCCCGATCACGATGGCCAGCGTCAGTATCAGGCATACCGGCCGTGCCAGTTTTTTTGCGATCTTTTTGTCTTTGAGATGCTTGTTCTGAAACAGCTTTTCTTCCAGAAAGCTCATGGGAATATTCAGTATAAACGCGATCCCTCCGCCCATAATGAAAGGAAGGATGATCCGGAACGCAACTCCGATCCACTCAAAAAGAATCTTGTAATTCCAAAGCGCGATCAGGATGATGATCGTAAATAGGATCAGTTCTTTTAATTTCCTCATATTTTCTCTGTCCAGCTTCATAAGTCCTCCTGTCCGGATATCAATATTTGTCACCGCCATATGCTTTTGGCCGTCATTGACAGTACCATTGTAACACATACAAAGAGTCTGTAAAGGCATAATCTGGTTTCTGTGCATAATCTGGTTTCTGCGCCGGGAAAATGAAACAAGGCGGTTCCCATAACCGGACGCGCAAAAAATGTGAGACTGCCGCATCAAAGTATTCCTAGCAAACAGAAAATCCACCGTACCCTGCTGCCAGACAAGGCAACAGAGTCCGATGGATCTTTTTTCACTGTTTACGCTCTATTCTGATTCTATTTTAATCCTCACTGTAATGATGCGCTTCCTCTAGCATCATGTCTTTTACCTTCATCAGACGGATCTGGGTGCTTCTTTCATTCTCATCCAGTTTCATCGTGATATATTTGATACTTTCCTCCGTCTCAGGAATGATGACATGCTCCAGCGCGTTGACACGCCGCCTTGTCTTCTCGATCTCCGCCGCCATGAGCTGGCACGCCTTCTCACACTCCGCAAGGCGGATCATGTCCGGCAGGACGTCTGCCAGTGATCTCACCGCTCCGTCCAGATCACTGGATGTGAATGCGAATCCATAAGAATAGATATCGTTCTCATCTGCTGTCCGCATCTTATATTCAAAAGTCGGAATATCCACGCTCATGACATTCTTCTCGCCTGCCTCCAGAGCGATCTCCTGTTTCGGCGCCATAAGCGCGGTGTTGAGCGCTGCCTCAGACATTCCCGCCTTTGCAATAACAAAATTCCGGTTCGCAGACTTAATGCCGGCCTCCACCTTCACGCGTACTTCCATATTCTCGCGGACAAGGTCAAGATACTGGCGCATCAGTTCATCCCGCTTGTCTTTTAAGAGTTTATGACCTCGGATGGCAGTGATCCGTTTCTTCTTGAGACGTGTCAGTTCCATCCGGGTCGGATTCACCTGTTTTGCCGCCAAAATGCCTCCTCCTTTATTTTTCGCCCCGGAGGGCTTCCGGGACAGACCCGCTCCGCTGCGCTTCGGGGTCAGTCTCGTAATAGATATTCAAATATTTGTCGTCGATACGTTTCAGTTCTGTACGCGGGAGCATGCGCAACAGTTTCCAGCCGATGTCCATCGTCTCCTCGATGCTGCGGTCAGCGTTGTAGCCCTGGGAAACATACTCTTTCTCAAACGCGTCGGCAAATCTCGCGTACATGAGGTCGATCTCCGTCAATGCCGCTTCGCCCAGGATGACCATGAGTTCTTTCGCGTCTTTTCCGCGGGCATAGGCGGCAAAAAGCTGATTCATGGTGTTGGAATGATCTGCCCGGGTCTTTCCCTCGCCGATACCCTTATCCTTCAGACGAGACAGAGAGGGGAGCACGTCAATCGGCGGGGTTACCCCCTTGCGGTAGAGCTCCCGGCTTAAGATGATCTGTCCCTCTGTGATATATCCGGTCAGGTCCGGGATGGGATGGGTCTTGTCATCCTCGGGCATGGTCAGGATAGGGATCATAGTGATGCTTCCCTTTTTCCCATTCTGGCGCCCCGCTCTCTCATAGATGGACGCGAGGTCCGTGTACATGTATCCCGGATAGCCCCGGCGTCCCGGCACTTCCTTGCGGGCAGCGGACACCTCCCGGAGCGCGTCCGCATAGTTCGTGATATCGGTCAGGATGACCAGCACATGCATCTCTTTTTCAAAGGCAAGGTACTCTGCCGCGGTCAGCGCCATCTTTGGCGTTGCGATACGCTCGATGGCAGGATCGTTCGCCAGGTTGACAAACAGTACGGTACGGTCAAGCGCCCCTGTCTCGCGGAAGCTTTCGATAAAGAAGTTGGACTCCTCGAAGGTGATCCCCATTGCCGCGAATACAACGGCAAAGTTCTCATCTGTCCCCAGCACCTTTGCCTGCCGCGCGATCTGCGCCGCGAGCTGGGCATGGGGCAGTCCCGATGCGGAAAAGATAGGCAACTTCTGTCCACGGACCAGGGTGTTCAGACCGTCAATGGCGGAAACGCCGGTCTGGATAAACTCTTCCGGGTAGCTCCTCGCCGCCGGATTCATGGGCAGTCCGTTGATATCCATGCGGGCGTCCGGCAGGATCTCCGGGCCATCGTCGATGGGACGTCCCAGTCCGTCGAACACGCGTCCCAGCATATCCTCGGACACACCCAGCTCCATGCTCCGCCCCAGGAAACGCACCTTGCTGTTGGAGAGGTTGATCCCTGTGGAGCTCTCAAAGAGCTGCACGAGAACATCGCTTCCGTTGACTTCCAGCACCTTACAGCGCCTTGTCTCGCCATCCGCGAGCTCGATCTCCCCCAACTCATCATATGTCACGCCCTCCACGCCGCGCACAAGCATCAGCGGTCCGGCTACTTCCTGTATAGTTCTGTACTCTTTGGGCATCTACCGTCCCTCCTTTTCAAACGCATTGGCGATCTGAACGCTCAGTTCCTCGTCTGTTTTCCCGAATTCTTCATCCAGCGCATCCTCCCGGACATATTTGAAACGTCCGATCTGCTCACGCACCGGCATGGAGATCAGTTTCCTTAAGTCCGCGCCCTGGGTGAGCGCCTCTGACGCCCTGTCATAAAACGCGTTGACGAGGATCATCATCATATGCTGTTTCTTCAATGAAGTATAAGTGTCCACCTCATGGAATGAATTCTGATGAAGGAAATCCTCCCGGATGGACCGGGCCGCTTCCATCTTCAACCGGTCCCCCGGTGAAAGCGCGTCCATCCCCACCATCTTCACGATTTCTTCCAGCTCCGCCTCTTCCTGGAGGAGGGTCATCATTTTCTGACGCCCCGCCATCCAGTCCTCAGCCACATTCGCATTGAACCATTTCTCCATATCATCCAGATACAGCGAATAACTGTTCAGCCAGTTGATCGCCGGGAAATGTCTCTTGTACGCCAGCGCGGAATCCAGCCCCCAGAACACCTTCACGATACGCAGCGTCGCCTGGGATACCGGCTCGGATGTATCTCCTCCCGGAGGGGATACCGCCCCGATCACGGACAGGGCTCCCTCCCTTCCTTCTTTTCCGAGGGATATCACATGCCCTGCCCGCTCATAAAACTGTGCCAGGCGGCTTCCCAGATATGCCGGATAGCCTTCCTCACCGGGCATTTCCTCCAGACGTCCCGACATCTCACGGAGAGCCTCTGCCCACCGGGATGTGGAGTCTGCCATCAGCGCCACTGAATACCCCATGTCACGGAAATACTCCGCAATGGTGATCCCGGTATAGATCGACGCCTCCCGGGCAGCCACAGGCATATCTGAGGTATTGGCGATCAGGACTGTTCTCTGCATCAGAGGCTGTCCTGTCTTCGGATCTTTCAGCTCCGGAAACTCGTTGAGCACGTCCGTCATCTCATTGCCGCGCTCGCCGCATCCGATGTAGACCACAATATCCGCTTCCGCCCATTTCGCGAGCTGGTGCTGTATCACGGTCTTCCCGCTTCCAAAGGGTCCGGGCACTGCCGCCACTCCCCCCTTGGCAATGGGAAAGAACGTATCGACGACTCTCTGACCTGTGACAAGGGGCATCTCAGGCGGAAGTTTTTTCTTATACGGACGCCCGCGGCGTACCGGCCATTTCTGCATCAGGGTCAGCTCTCTGTCCCCTTTTTCCGTTTCGACCACTGCCACAACTTCTTCTACCGTAAATTCTCCTGCTTTGATCTCCCTGACCGTTCCTTTTACTCCATATGGGACCATGATCTTCTGCTGCACGAGCACAGTCTCCTGCACCGTGCCGATCACATCTCCCGCGTCCACTTCATCGCCCACGGCCACGGTGGGAACGAACTCCCATTTCAGGTCGCGCTTTAAAGACGGCACCTCCACGCCGCGCTTTAAATTATTTCCCGATACTTTCATGATATCATCCAGAGGTCTCTGGATGCCGTCGTAAATACTGGTGATCAGCCCAGGTCCCAGCTCCACGGACATGGGCACTTCCATGGACTCCACCGGCTCGCCCGGCCCCAGTCCCGAAGTCTCCTCATACACCTGGATGGACGCCTCGTCCCCATGCATCTCGATGATCTCGCCAATAAGACGCTGATCGGACACACGGACCACGTCAAACATATTTGCATCGCGCATTCCCTCTGCGATCACGAGAGGTCCTGCAACCTTTTTGATAACTCCTGTGCTCATTCGCCTACTCCTCCAAACAGAATATCTGACCCGACCGCCTGCTCCACGGTCTTTTTAACGCCTTCCACACCGGCGCCTGTATTTCCTGACACGCCCGGGATCTGTATGACTGCCGGAAGTCTCCGCTCCAGGTACTCATCCAGCCCGCTGCCCAGCTCCTCAGCGGCTTTTTCTGTGATATAGATGATGCCATATCCGTCCTCCGCCAGCTGTTTCAGCCTTCGGAGCGTCTCTTCCCGGTCCTTCACAGGGCAGATGTCCAGTCCCACTGCGGCGAATCCGTAGATACTGTCATAATCGCCGACCACTGCAATCCTATACATACATCTCCCTTATCCTTTCCCGGATCGCGTCATCGGGAAAACCGTTCTGTTTTCCTGTCAGAATGATCCGAACTGTCTTGATCTCATTTTCCCGCGCGATCAGATATCCGAGCAGGGGTCCCACGGAAAATGTCTCATATTTCTGCGGTTTCAATGTCTCTGTCATGCGGTTGTCGCACCAGCGTTCAAAAGCTGATGGGGATTCTCTCAGCGCGTCCGCTCCGCCCGCATAGGAAGTCCCTTCCAGATACCGGACGATCTCCTCCTCGCCGGCAAGCGCCGCGCGGATCAGCTGTTCCGCATTGACGCTCCGACACTCCGCCATGGCGCTGCGCATAAAGTCCCCGCTCTTTCCTGTCTTATGGGAGCGCACCGCGATCTTGATATCCGCGATCGCCACGGTAGTGTCCGCGTAATCCTCTATGATCGGCTCCCCGGACCGTCTGCCCGCCTCGCGGATGGCCTCCAGCGCCGCTTTGTCGATCATAATATCACAGAGCTGTCCATCCCTTGTGTGGAGCAGCATCTCAAGCGCTTCCTCAGCCACGCCTCCCATGTTTCCGGGAAGTTTTGAAAACTCCCGGTTCTCGATGATGCGGAGCATTTCACTGCCCGGGATATCACAGTCATCATAAAAGATGCCCGGCGTCCGCTTCTCCGTGCAGACTTCCTTGACCGCTGCCTTTAAGTTGTGATACAGCTTCGGATAGGAAAGCACGTCAAAGACGCTCATATCCGGCGCCACATCGCGGATGACCTCCCAGGTCTTTTCTTCCTCCCGCTTCAGCACCGCGTCCATATCCGCATTTCCTGACACGTCTCCCCATCCCTTTTCCATCACAGACCGAAGGGCCTCCTCCGCTGTCCTGCACGCCAGGAGCTGTTCGATCACTGCGTCGGAAAAGAGAGAGACTTCCAGGGCGCGGATACGCGCAACCGCATACGCATATTTTGTATTATTCAAGTTAAACCCTCCTTGCGGTCATGTTCATCCGAACAAAAGCCTTTTCACCCGGTCTGACAGTTCTTCTCTCTTTGAGTCGAACACTGCCTTTATCGTACAGTTTTCTTCGATCCCACCGTATATCAGGAGAAAGCCTCCGTCGATCCGGCGCGCTTCGTCTGAGAGCGCCAGGCTTCCGCCTTTTGAGGCGGCGATAGTCTTGATCTTTCCTGTGAATCCTTCCGGCATCCGCGCGAGATCTCTCTGAGAAAAGCAGATCTCCCCCTTTTCCGGGAGCACATGTTTTTCCAGGATCTTCTCAAGCATGCCGAAATACTCGTCCGCATCCAGCTCCATGACGGTGTCATATGCTTTTCCCAGCACAGCGCTGATCACGTCCTGCTTTGCGGCAAGATTTGCCTGCTTCCTGCGCATGTCCGCCGAGGATGCCGCGCGCTTCGCGTAGTCCGCGGCGCTCTGCTCTGCCTTCTCCCGGAGCTTCGCCGCCTCGGCATGCGCCTCTTCCACAGCCGCTTTCACAACTGCTTCGGCATCCGCTTCGGCTTTTTCAATGATCTCCTGTGCAGACTGCTCCGCCTCCTCAAGGATCCGGGATTTCATTTTATCCAGTCCACTCATGCTCTTCTTCTCCTTCTGTTATACCTGGATCCCATTCACCGCCAGGAAAGAGACAAGGAGCGCAAGGATGGCGTATGTCTCTACCATGGCCGGGAACAGCATTGCCTTACCGAACTGCTCCGGCTTCTTTGCCACGATGCCGATGGCGGCAGCCGCTGTCTTACCCTGCGCGATACCTGAGAGCAATCCCACGATGCCGATGGGAAGACATGCCGCAAGGATCAAAAGCCCCGTGGAAACCGATACATCCGCAGCGCCGCCGCCCAGGATGCCGATCTTGGACAATGTGATGAATCCGACAAGCAGTCCATAGAGCCCCTGCGTACCCGGAAGGAGCTGGATGATCAGCACCTTTGCGAATTTACTCGGATCCTCCGTGACGACTCCGGACGCTGCCTGTCCCGCAATGCCTACTCCGATGGCCGAGCCGCATCCGGCAAAAAGCACTGCCACGGCCGCGCCAAGAAGCGCGTAAACGATTCCCAACTGACTTAAGATATTCATGATATAGTTTCCTCCTTAACATCTGCATATTTTGTATTTTCTTTAAAAGGCTCGAACGGCCGTCCGCCGCCTTCGTAAAACTTCCCGAAAAATTCAACAAACTGTAAACGGTTCGTGTGTACATAAGCCCCCAGCAGGTTGATCGCCAGGTTCAGCGTATGCCCTGCGATAAATATCACCACGAAGAAGACGACTCCCACAATATTATTGGGGAGCATGCTTCCCATCTGATTGATGACCGAAGCGATCACCCCGGTGGCCAGACCCAGGGCCAGCAGACGAGAGTATGACAACACATCGCTAAGCCAGCCGGTGATATTGTAAAGGTCATACGCGCCCAGCGCGATCCGAAGCGCCGGATTCCTGCTGCTCCGCCCGGACATGAGCACAATGCCGATAGCGCCTGCCGCCGCCAGAACAGCGGCCAGTGTATCCAGCCAGCCCGGGAACACGATCTTAGTCTGGGCGATGGACGCAAAAATATCGCTGGGCAGGAGCATCAGTATCAACCCCACAAGGAGCATGAACCAGAGCGCCACGTCACAGAAGAAATCCATGACTTTGCCGTCCTTCAGGCACAGATACCCTTTGATACCAAGTCCTGTAAACAGGTGGATCACGCCGAACAGCAGTGAAAACACCAGAAGCTTCATCGGGTCATTGAGGGGGATGAACCAGAGCGCCGGGACGCTCACCGCTGTCCCGAAAAATTTCTCTGATACGACATCCACAATGTTACCGAAATATCCGCCGAACAGGATGCCCCACACAAGAGTGGAGAGACCGCAGTAGAAGAAAAGTTTCAACGATTTCTTCATCCCTTCCGACATCCGCGGAAACTTCCACACAAGCGCCCCGCAGACCACCGCCACGATCGCCCCATACGCCGCGTCTGAGAGCATCATGCCGAAGAAAAACACATAGAAAAACGACATGATAGTGGTGGGATCCAGCTCTCCTTTGTGCGGAAGCCCATAGGACTCCACCACCCCCTCCATACTCATGGAGAAGGGATTGTTCTTCAGAATGACCGGCGGCTCCTCATCTTCTTTCAGCTCCTCGATATCCACCATACAGTCGTATCTCTCTGTCAGACATTTTTCAACGTGGGTCGCCTCGCACTGCGGGATGTATCCGCTGATCACAAAGGTCCGCTCCGACTGCGGCAGATCTCCCAGCACCGCGTACTTTTCTGCCCGCACACGGTAATAATCCGCCACGATCTTCAGTTCTTCCCTGTACTCCGCCAGCTCTGCAAGCCGCCTTTCGATCCTTGCGGTCTCTGCCCTGCTGTCCTCGATCTGCCCCTCCAGCTGCTCCTTCTCCTCCGACGGAGATTTGGCCCACGTCTGAGACGGCCTCGCAAAGCCTGCGCTTCTGAGCGCCTCCTCGACAGCCTGGGCATCTTCCCGCAGGCAGATCACCGCGAGATAGGTCATGCTCTGCTCCGCAGATATAAGATGCACATCCACGCACTCCACATCCGGCGCTTTCTCCGCGAGCCTTTCATATACAGATTCCAGTGTAGTCCCTCCGGGCATGGTCCCGGGGAACATGACCGTACGCTTCGTGGCGGACGGCTTGAGAGGCATTCCCAGCGCAAGCCATGGTGTCAGACTTTCGATGCTGTTGCGCATCCTCGTGACCGCCGCAAGCTGCTCTGCGTGCTCCCGGTCCAGATCATAAACTTCTTTTGCCGTTTTCAGGAGCTCCCTCCGCTTTTCCCGCACCTGCCGCTCTCTGGACGGATCGATCAGTAGCTTTCCTTCCAGCGCCGCAAACATGGACTTTTCTTCCGGGGCATACCGCTCCAGGATCTCCAGCGCCTGGTCGGCGGCAGCAGCGGCTCTCTCGAATCCCGCACGCTGTCCCACGGTATCCGTTTTCCTGAAATATGGATCTTCGTCCATGACAGGCGCCACTTCAAGGACGCCCAGGCTCTGAAGCTTTTCAAGGATTACTTTTCGGTCTTTCTTTAAGGCGCAGATGCTGATCCTCTGCATCTTAAGTACCGCCATTTACTTATCCCTCCTTTACTGTTTCCATTATGCCGGTTTCACACAAGCATAGAGAGCACAAGGTCAACCGCTTCCTTCTCCCTCGACAGGGCAGACTCTTTCAGGGCAAGGACAGCTTTTTCTGTCTCCGCCTCTGCGTCCGCCATGCTGCGCTCTCCTCCTGTTTTCGCCTGCTCCACGGTTGTCAGAGCTTCTGACCTTGCTCTGCTTAATATTTCCTCTGAAGCCTTTTCGGCTCTTTTCTCCGCTTCAGCAAGTATCTCACGGCTCTTTTTCTCCGCTTCTCTTATGATCTCATCCGCCTCCTCCTCTGTCTCGCGGATCGATCGGATCGTCTCTTCCACCATGATATGTGCACCACCTTTCCCGGCAGATTTCTGTTTTCTTAGTTTTTCCAATACTTCCTGCTTCATGCAGATAATAATCTTAGCATAATCTTAACACTAAAGTCCAGCCCATTATATAACAATTATAAGCAAAGGGGAAATTCTGATTCCAGTCTGAAGTGTCATTCCTGCCGAGGCGCTCCGCCCGCGTCTGCAGACCCGCCCGCCTCATCCTCCTCTTTATGAAACGCCGAATGCTCGCCGAAAGAAGGAACAAACAGAAATTTGCGGATGGCGAAGATCAGGGCGATGGTGACGATGCCGATCAAATTTTCCAGCGGCGTGGTGTGTCCCACCACCATCTGGCGCGCGATGGCAAACAGCAGCACCTCAATGGCAGAGCCAGGCGTATGCTTGGCCAGCATCTTGATAAACTCCACCCCGATGATCAGATTGAACGCGTGGCCCAGGAACACCGTAAATCCCTCTTGCCCCCATGGGTCTCCCGCAAGATCAAGCGCCTCGCGCACCACCTGCACACCCACAGTGACAATGGCAATGAGCACGATGATGGAAATGGCGATCTCGATCACGCTGGCAATAAACGCAACCTTTCTCCGCAGATACTCTTTGATACGCATGAAAAATCTCCTCCTTTTCTATGCAGCCAGTCATGTCGGCTATTCTGTCCGTATTCAGATAAGCCGCGGGCGCGGCTTTTCGGATCAGGCCTGCCGCTGCCCGGTGATAAACAAAGCGCGCCCCTGGCCATAACTGGGACGCGCTCCATGATTTTAGTCGGATAGCCCGGCAATAAAGGAGCAGGCGGGCTGCTTTCAGCCGCATCCGCCACACCGCTCACAGGCGGAAGGGGTGACCGCGCAGCCGCCCAGAGCAGTCTCCCGAAGCTCCAGGGGAATGCGCCTGCCCACTGCATACATGGTATCCAACATCTCGTCAAAAGGAATGAGCTGGGAAATCCCACTGAGGGAAAATTCGGCTGCGAGCAGCGCATTAGCAGCACCGGAGGCATTCCTGTTCTGGCAAGGGTACTCTACCAGACCGCCCACCGGGTCGCACACCAGGCCCAGCATATTCATCAGCACAGTGGAGGCTGCGTCCAGGCACTGTTCCGGTGTACCGCCCATCAGCTCCACCGTGGCTGAAGCTGCCATGGCTGCTGCCACGCCGATCTCTGCCTGACATCCCCCTACAGCTCCGGCTACCGTGGCGTTGCGCATAG
This sequence comes from Candidatus Mediterraneibacter intestinipullorum, assembly GCA_019118665.1. Classification (GTDB taxonomy): domain Bacteria; phylum Bacillota; class Clostridia; order Lachnospirales; family Lachnospiraceae; genus Mediterraneibacter; species Mediterraneibacter intestinipullorum. Next base: position 4,595 of record DWYM01000008.1, on the reverse strand, counting down.
CCAGATACCCAACGGCGCCGGCGTTGAAAAGGGCGTCTACCAGCCGGTCATCGGAAATCTTATAGCAGTCCTGCAATGCCAGCAGGAGTCCGGGCACCACGCCGGCAGATCCGGCAGTGGGCGCCGCTACGATCAACCCCATGGAGGCGTTGACCTCCAGTACCGCGACAGCATAGGTGATGGCCCGAAGCAGTACATCTCCACAGATGGCCTTACCCTTAGCGGCATGTCTGTGGAGTTTTTTTGCCTCCCCACCGATAAGACCGCCCATGGATCTGACCGGATTTTTCAAAGGCTGGAAGGCTGAATTGCGCATGATCTCCAGAACCTGTGACATATGATGATCCACCACATCCCGGTTCCACTCACCCAGCGCGCATTCCCTGCGGCGCATGATCTCAGAAATGGGGCAATGTTCTTTCTGGCACAGCTCCAGAAGTTCCCTGGCAGAATTAAATTCCATGAACTATCCCTCCTTCCCTACAATTCCACGATCATAACATCGTGTACATTTGGATTTGCCCGCAGCGGTTCCGCAATCCCCTCCGGGAACTGCCCATCGGATTCCACGATGGTATAGGCTATATGTCCTTTAGCCTCCCGGAACAGCCGCATAAAGGCAATGTTGACATTGCTGTCGCTGAGGATCTTGGTGATGTGGGCTACCACACCGGGTTTATCCTGCTGGACCACGATGGCCGTGCTGTAATCTCCGGTAAAATCCACCGATACACCATTGATCCGGGAAATACGCACTTTGCCTCCGCCCAGCGATTCACCCCGCACCGTCACCACTCGTCCGACGGCATTCTCCATGCGGATATCCACGGTATTGGGATGTATGTCATCCACCGTGTCGCGAGGAGTAAAACTGTAATCCAGCCCCCGCTCATCAGCTATCTCAAAAGAATTCCTGATGCGGGCGTCATCCGCGCCAAATCCCATGATGCCTCCCAGCAGGGCCCTGTCTGTTCCATGCCCGCGGTAGGTCTTGGAAAAAGAACCATAAAGAGTGAATTCCACCTTCTCCAGCGGCGGGGCGATCATCTTATGAGCCATAAAGGCGATGACAGCCGCTCCCGCCGTGTGAGAGCTGGAGGGACCGATCATGTCGGGTCCGAGCACGTCAAAAACACTGATATAGGACAAGACTATTCTCCTTTCCTATCCCTGGCTGCCAGTCTGTCAGGCTTCCGCATGGGATTTTTTGATAAACTTCTGATAAATGGTCTCCACAATAACGCCAATGGCGTTGTCACCGGAAACATTGCATGCAGTACCGAAGGAATCCTGCGTAATGTACAGAGCTACCATGATAGCGCAGAGGGATCCGCCGGGATCTCCGGCTTCCACGCCGAAAATCATATACATGAAGGGCAGGGCTGTCATAATGGAGCCGCCGGGAGCGCCGGGGGACGCCACCATGGCAATACCCAGGGTCATGATAAACGGAATCACTGTGGACAGGCCGATCGGGATCTGATTCATCAGGCATACCGCCGTAGCACAGGCAGTAATGGTGATCATGGAGCCCGCCATATGTATGTTGGCGCACAAGGGAACCACAAAGTTGCGGATCTCATCAGAAACACCGTCGGCCTCCGCGCACTGCAGATTCACTGGAATAGTAGCGGCTGAGGACTGGGTGCCCAGGGCGGTAGTGTAGCCGGGGATCTGATTTTTTATCAGCGTAAAAGGATTCTTTTTGCTGACAACGCCCGCTACCAGGAACTGGAACAAAATACAGACCAGATGCATCACGATGACCACCAGGAAGACCTTCCAGAGTACCCCCAGAATAGCGAAGGTCTGACCGGATTTCGTCATATTGGTGAATGTCCCGCAGATGTAAAGGGGCAGAAGAGGGATGATGACTGAGTGGAGCACCTTATCGATGATACCCGAGAAATCGCTCATGCTGTTATAAAGAGTATCGCCGATCGTCTTTCCCCGCAGGGTAGACAGGCACAGACCCAGCATAAAGGCCAGTACCACCGCGGAGAGAGTATCCAGCAGGACAGGGATGTCCAGGCTGAAATAGGTCTCCAGAGAGTTGTCCGCCGTGGCCGCTATCTGCTCCAGGACGTCCGCACTCATAAAGCTGGTGAACAGGTTACTGGACACCAGATAGGACGATGAACCGGCAATCAGTGTGGAAACGTAGGCGATCACGACAGTGATCAGCAGCAGCTTGCCGGCGCCGTTCTTCAGGTTGGCAATTCCCATGGTCACATAGGCCAAGATCATCAGGGGGATGACAAAGGACAGGAATGTGCTGAAAATTGTGGATGCAGTCACCACGATCCTGCAGAACCATTCCGGCAGGAACTGTCCAAACAGGATACCAATGATGATAGCGATGATGAGTCTGGGAAGTAAGCCAAGTTTAAATTTTTTCTTTTCCATAAACGATACAACCTCCTTGTTCTTTTGTGTTCTTCTGTGTTTTTGTGTTATTTTGCACAAAATTCCCTTGACTATTTGATATTTTTAATATATCATGACTACAATTAAAAGTAAAATTCATAAATCTAATCTTATCATTCAAAAAAATTAATACAACCTTTGTGAGCCGATGGAGGATAAGCGGTATGGAATTGCGTCAAATCAACACATTCATTCGAGTGGCCCAGCTAAAGAGCTTTTCCAAGGCGGCGGAAAGCCTTGGATACTCCCAATCTGCTGTGACCGTGCAAATCCAGCAGTTGGAAAAGGATCTCCATATCCGGCTGTTTGACCGCATGGGCAAGCGTGTCTCTCTGACCGCGCCGGGGACTCAGTTTTTGGAACAGGCCTATAATGTGCTCAACGAAGTCAATAAAGCCAGACTCTTCATGTCTGACACCGGAGAGCTCCACGGCCAGCTTCATATCGGCACTATCGAATCGCTGTGCTTTTTCAAACTGCCCGCTGTTCTCCGACTCTACTGCAACAAACATCCGAAGGTGGCCATCCGTGTCACCACCGGAGAGCCCGAGATGCTGATCGAGCAGATGGAGCGCGGAGAACTGGACATGATCTACATACTGGATGAGCCGCAGTACAACAACAACTGGCATAAGCTGGCGGAGCAGCGGGAGGAAGTGGTCTTTGTTGCCTCCTCCTCTTTGAGCGCGGAGCTGGGGGAACTTCCCGAACTGACCGTGGAACAGCTGCTCGACAAACCCTTTTATCTCACCGAGCGGGAAGCCAATTACCGCCGGGTGCTGGACCGGTTTTTGGCCTCCCGGAGGATCATCCTCACCCCTCTTTTGGAGTGCAGCAACACTTCTTTTCTCATCAGAATGCTGGAGAACAACCGGGGGATTTCTTTGCTGCCCTGGTACGCGGTGGAGCAGAGCGTGAAGCAGGGCAGGCTCTCTCTGGTGAATGTGGCCGACTTTCACGTCACACTCTACCAGCAGATCTTCTCCCACAAAGAAAAATGGCGTACCCGGGAGATGGATGAATTTGTCCATCTGGTGGAACACATCAACTCATGAAAGCGGACAGAATACGCATACCCGCGGTGGAAACAGTCCGTTTATCAAAAAGAAGACCTGTTCACCATCTCAGGTGATGCAGGTCTCCTCCTAATTCCATGCCCTTAAAGCCATTCTGCCGCAGCGCTTCATACAGCACGATCGCAGCGGAATTTCCCAGGTTCAGGGACCGGATATCCCCCATCATGGGAATCCTCACGCAGTTCTCTTTATTTTCCACGAGGATCTCCTCCGGGATCCCCGCGCTCTCCTTCCCGAACATGATATAGCTGTCAGGCTCGTAAGATACTTCTGTGTATACCTTTTGCGCCTTTGTGGTCGCCATATAGATCTTGGCTCCGGGATTTCTGGCGAGGAAATCCGGATAATCCATATATGTCGTCACGTCCAGATCCTTCCAATAATCCATGCCCGCGCGTTTCAGCGCCTTTTCAGAAAGACGGAACCCCAGCGGCTCGATCAGGTGCAGCCTTGCTCCCGCCGCCACGCAGGTCCTTCCGATGTTCCCTGTATTCGCCGGGATCTCCGGCTCAAGGAGTACAATATTCAGCATGCCTGATGTCCGTCCTTTCACTCACGTTCATTTCTGAGCCTCTGGATAAAGCGCTCCAGACGGCCCAGCGCTTCCTTTAAGTCCTCCAGTGAATATGCATAGGAAATCCGCAGAAAGCCTTCCCCGCATTCGCCAAACGCGGTCCCCGGTACGACCGCCACCTTTTCTTCTTCCAGAAGCCTTGTCGCAAACTCTTCGGAAGACATATGAAACTCCCGGATGCTGGGAAATACATAAAACGCTCCGAAGGGCTCAAAACACTCCAGACCCATGCGAGCGAACTCGTGCATGAGGAAACGCCTCCTCTGGTCATAAGATTTCCTCATCTCCGCCACTTCATCGTCACAGTTTCTCAGCCCCTCGACAGCGGCATACTGGCTGGTAGTCGGCGCGCACATGATCGCGAACTGATGGAGTTTTGTCATCTGCTCGATTAGCGCCTGGGGACCGCAGCAATAGCCAAGACGCCAGCCTGTCATCGCGAACCCTTTGGAAAAGCCGTTGATCACAAGCGTCCGCTCCCTCATTCCCGGAAGGGAAGCAATGGACACATGCTCCGT
>DWYM01000065.1 GCA_019118665.1 Candidatus Mediterraneibacter intestinipullorum | reverse complement strand
TATATTTGAGCACCGGTATACGATGCTCTGTTTGTCATGCGATTTTCAAGGTACAACTATATCTGAAATACATTTCTGCAATTCATTCATAAAATCTCCATTTTAGACTTGACTTTTAATAGTTAGTCTTTTTATCTTAACCTTTTTCTTTAAATCTGAGATGTCATCCGGTATCCTTTCGTCCGTCTCCCGGTGTGTTCTTCTGAATACAGGAAACAGGCGATTTTTCTCCTGCCAAAGGAATAGAGCCCGGGCGCCTCGGAACAGCAGCACTCCATGGCATGACCGCACAGCTCACCAAAAGGACATCCCTTTTCTCTTTCCTTCCTCCGCACGGTCTCTGCCGGCAAAACAGGGCGGGCTTTCCTTGCGTTCGGAAGGTCCGGCCGGGGCACTGCGTTCAGAAGCAGTTTTGTATAAGGATGCCATGGATCGGAACAGACTTCTTTTGTCTCTCCGGACTCTGCCATCCGCCCACCATAGAGGACGCTGATCCTGCTGCTGATCTTCCGAATCAGAGCCAGGTCATGGGAGATAAACAGACAGGCGATCCCTCTCTTCCTCTGGATCGAAAGGAGCAGTTCCAGGATCTGGGCTCTGGCAGCAGCATCCAGGGCAGACAGCGCCTCGTCGCAGATCAGAAGCTCCGGCTCTGATATCAGCGCCCTCGCAATGCCGATCCGCTGTCTCTCTCCCCCGGAAAATTCCTCCGAATAACGGTCCGCATCCTCACTGGAAAGCCCCACCAGGGAGAGCATCTCTTCCACTTTCTTCCACCGTTCCTTGGCGGTCATCCTCCCTTGTGCCTTAAGCGCTTCACTCAAGGCACATCCTGCGGTAAGACATGGATTGAGAGATCCATAAGGGTCCTGAAACACCATCTGGATCTTTCCCCGCCATGCCCCGGCTGAGGCCGCTGTCTCCAGCTTTTCTCCTTTATAGAAGATAACGCCGCTGTCCGGTTTCAGGATGCCGGTGAGGATCCTTGCCAGAGTCGTCTTGCCGCTCCCGCTGTCCCCTGCCAGGGCATAGACCTCCCCCTTTCGGATATCAAAGGATATGTCCCGGATCCCATCCCTTGTGCCAAACACTTTGGTTACATGCTCCAGGCGCAGCAGGACTTCCCCATCCCTTCCGCCTGCGGGAAAATACTCGCTTCCTTTTGCGTCCCGGAGGAGCTTTTTCGTATATTCCTGCTGCGGGGAATAGAAAATCTCTTCCGCTGCCCCCTGTTCAACGATCCGTCCCGACTGCATCACAAAGACTCTGCCGCACAGCGCCGCGATCACCCCCATATCATGGCTGACTACGAGAAGAGAGGCGTCCGTATCCCTCACGATCCGCTTCAGGAGCCGGAGGATCTGTGCCTGGACCGCCGCGTCCAGAGCCGTGGTCGGTTCGTCTGCGATGATCAGCTTCGGTTCACACGCAAGGGTGATCGCAATGGCAGTCCGCTGACGCATCCCGCCGGAAAGCTCAAAAGGATACTGCCTCATCCGGAGCTTCGGATCACGGATCCCTGCCATATCCAGGAGTTCCTCCGCTCGCTCCCTGGCCTCCTGTCTCGTACACTTCTTATGGGCACGGATCGTCTCTGTGATCTGACGGCCGATCTTCACCGTGGGATTCAGACAGCTAAGAGAATCCTGCAGGACCATGGCGATATCCCGCTCCGGGCTCGCCTGGCGCCCGCAGACGGATATCTCATCTGACGTAACCTCCGCATTTTCCGGCAAAAGCCCCATCACTGCCAGCATGGCAGTGCTCTTTCCTGAACCGGACTCCCCCACGATGCCGACAGTCTCTCCCCGCTCCACGGAAAAACTGACCTCATCCAGAGCTTTTTTCCTTCCGTTCCCTGTATGATATTGTACGCTTAGATTCTGTACGTCCAACACTCTCATAGGCTCTTTCCTCTCCGAAGCTGTCTCTCCGCCGCTGTTCCCACTGCGTTAAGAGCGAGGAGCATCACACACAGCACAAGCAGCGGACAGATCATTTGATTGGGATACAACAGCATCTGACTGCGCGCCTCCTGGATGATGGTCCCGAGACTTGCGGAGGGAGCGGAAAGCCCGACTCCCAGAAAGCTTAAGAACGCTTCTGTAAATATCGCCTGGGGAACAAGGAAGATCAGGTTTACAAGGATGGGGCCCGCCGCATTTGGGAGCAGATGGCGGCACAGAATCCGCATGGGAGACAGTCCCTCCATCCTTGCCGCAGCCGCAAAATCTGTCTCCTTCAGTCGCTGGATCTCTCCCCGGACGATCCGGGCCATGTCGATCCACCCTGCCACGCACAGCCCCACAATGATGCTCCCGGCCCCGGCTCCCGCCGCAAGCGTGATGAGGATCACATAGAGCATGGACGGAACCGAGGCAATAATATCCGCAATGCGCATCATGACCATATCCGCATATTTCCCTGCATATCCTGCTGCCGCGCCGTAGACCGCTCCCAGACAGCCGTTGATAAGCGCGCTGACAGCCCCGATCAGGAGGCTGATCCCCGCCCCATACCACACCCGGGCAAAGATATCTCTTCCGAACTTATCTGTCCCAAACAGATGCGTCAGGGACATGGCCTGATTTTGGAGCTCTGCGTTCTGCTCCGAATAAGACCACGGCCAGAACAACGGCACAAGAACAGCCAGCAGGGCCCACACGCCAAGAATGACGCACCCCGCAAGCGCCTGCCTGTTGTCTCTCATAAGCTGTGCCATGTATTTCCCGCCCTTCACGGATTCCGCCTCCTCTCTCGTTGTATTTCGCTGCTATTTATCACTGTAGGAGCGCCGCACTCTGGGATCCATCCACGCGCAGACAAGATCCGTTGCCAGGTTTACCACGATCACGACTGCCCCCATGAACACAGTCAGTCCCAGGATCAGCGTATAGTCCCTGTTCGTGATGGAACTGACAAACTCACGCCCAAGCCCCGGAATGGTGAAAATACTCTCCACAGCAAAGCTCCCGGTAAGCAGGAATGCAGACGCGGGACCCACATAGTTCAGGACAGGGATCCATGCGTTTTTAAGGGCATGGGTAAAAATGATCCTGCCGCTTCCCAGTCCCTTCGCACGCGCGAACAGCACATACTGCTTTCCCATTTCCTCGGCAAGCGCATTTCCCATCAACCGGGAAATGACACCCGCGGGATAGAGGGCAAGCGACAGCACCGGAAGCACATAATGCGCCGGGGTCAGAAGCCCTGCCGAGGGAAGCCATCCAAGCTTTACGCTGAACACAAAGAGCAGCAGCAACGCAGCGGCAAAATTCGGGATACCAGCCAGGAGCATCCCCCCTGCCCCGATCCCCTCCCGGACAATCCTTCTCTTTGACACCCCTCTTAAGATCCCCAGTACCGTTCCCAGTACCGCCGCCGTCAAAAGGGCGGTCAGCCCAAGCGATACCGTGACCGGCCATGTCCTCCCGATGATCTCAGCCACTGTTGTACCTGGTTCCTGGTAAGAAACGCCCAGATCGCCCTGAACGAGCTTCTCCATATAGGTCAGATACTGGTCGAAAAGCGGCTCGTTCAATCCGTATTCTTCCTCCACCGCCTCCACGACCTGGTCTGACACCCCTCCGTTCTGGAAGGGGCTGCCCGGTATGAGACGGACGAGAAAAAAGGTGACGGTGGCAAGGACGAACAGGGAGACCAGCCCTGTCGCCAGACGTTTGAATGTATATCCAGGCATCACCCTGCCCTCCTTTCCTGACTGCTCTGTATTTCTCTGTTTTACCGCTGCATTTCTTTCCCGAACAACTCTACGACCTTTTTTGTCATTGCATCCATGGACGCCCGGTCTGCCACCCGGACCTGCATCCCATGTTTCTCCGCCTCCGCGGCGGTCTGTTCTCCGATGCAGACCGCCCGGATCTTCCCATAGTCCACATCCTTTATCACCCCTGTAAACCCTCTGACCGTAGACGCGCTTGTAAAGGTCACGGCGTCAATCTCTCCGTTTTCCAGCATCTCCCGGATCTTCTCCTGAAGGAATGGATGGGTCTCATACAGGGTCCGGTAGAGGGGGATGTCCTCCACCTTCAGCCCTGCGGCAAGAAGAGGCGGCAGAAGTTCTTCCGAGCCTTTCTCCGCCCGTGCCACGGTAATGCGGCTGCCTTCTGCCGCTGCCTGGGCAAGCTCCTTTCCCAAAGCGGCCGCGCTGTACACTTCCGGCATAAGGTCCGGGACAAGGCCTCGCCTTTCCAGGGCAGAAGCCGTCCCTGGACCGATAGCGGCGATGCCCACATCCGCTCCCCTGGCAGAGAGCTTTCTGATATCCGTCCCCAGTTCCATGAGCTGGCTGAAAAAGATATCCACTCCCACAGGACTGGTAAAGACAAGCCACTCCTGACCTGTGTTCGTCCCAAACACTTCCAGGGCTTTTTTCAGCTTCTCGTTCGGACAGATGGGCTCCGTGCGGATCGCCGGCATTTCAATGACCTGGGCGCCCAGCGCCCGGAGCCGCCCCGCAAGGGAAGAACTGCTCTGTCTCGGTCTTGTGATCAGGAACTGTCTCCCGCCGAGCACGCGGTCTTCCGCCCAGTGCATCTGCCCGGAAAGACCGCACACTCTTCCCACAAGGATGATGGCAGGGGGACTGATGCCCGCGCGGTCTGACGCTTCTTTCAAGGTGCCCACTGTTGCTGTCACTCTCCTCTGCCCGGCAGAAGTCCCATTCTCCAGGACAGCAGCCGGCATGTCCGGGTCCATCCCTGCCTCTGTCAGTCCATTTAAGATACGCTCCATGGAGGAAAGTCCCATGAGGAACACTAAAGTCCCCTTCACTCTGACAAGCGCCGGAAAATCCAGTTCCACCTTGCCGCCTTTTCTCGCGTGTCCGGTAATCACATGAAACGAAGATGCATAGTCCCGGTGAGTCACAGGGATCCCGGCGTAGGCGGGGACCGCCGCTGCGGAAGTCACTCCGGGGACCACCTCAAAGGGAATGTCTTCCTGAAGGAGGATTTCCAGCTCCTCACCGCCCCTTCCGAACACAAAGGGATCTCCGCCTTTTAGCCGGAGGACCTGTTTTCCTTTTTTCGCCTCCCGCACAAGGATCCGGTTGATCTCCTCCTGGGGAACCGGATGATTTCCCGCGTGCTTTCCAACATAGATCACCTGTTTGTCCTCCGGTATCCTGCTCAAGATTTCCGCGCTGATCAGGGCATCGTACACGACCACATCCGCGCTTTCCATCAATTCCGCCGTCTTCAGCGTGAGAAGGGCCGCATCCCCGGGACCTGCGCCCGCAAGCCATACCTTCCCCTTTTCTTCTTTTTGCATAGTTTCCATTACCCTGTCCCCTTCCTAAATACGCCGCATCAGTTCCTGTGCCAGTTTCTCCCCGGCATGGACTGCATGGGCCATGTCCGTACACACCGATCCTTTTACATACTGTCCGGTCTTTTCATCGAAATACAGTCCGTCCAGCTTCAGCTCATTTCCATTTACCCGGGCATATGCCGCGCAGGGAGAGGTGCAGCCTCCGTCCACTGCACGGATAAACTGGCGCTCCGCCTGCGCCGCGGCCCGGCTCTGAGGACAGTCCAGACGCTCCATCCACTCATACGTCTCTCCCTGTCTTCCCTGGACGGCAAGGATGCCCTGTCCTGCGGCGGGAACCATCTCCTCCACGGAAAAGTACCGGAAGATCTCCCTCTCCAATCCCAGGCGCTTCAGACCGGCTGCCGCCAGGATCGTCCCATCATAGCCCTCTGTCTCCAGCCTGCGCATCCGGGTCTGTACATTCCCACGGATGCCCCGGAACGTACATCCCGGATACAGCGCCTCCATCTGAAGCGTCCTCCTCCGGCTGGATGTTCCGATGACCGGAGACTCCGGGAGCCCGCCAAGTCCTTTTTTCAGAAGAAGCGCGTCTCTTGGGTCCTCCCGCCTGCTGTACAAAAGGACAGGAAGATCTTCTCTCTCCTCCATTGGCATATCCTTCAGACTGTGAACTGCAAGGTCAATCCGCCCTTCCGCTAAGGCGTGGTCAAGTTCTTTCACAAACAGCCCTTTTCCTCCGATCTTTTCCAGGCTTTTGTCCAATATCCTATCCCCGGCAGTCTTCATGGTCACGATCTCTGCCTTTATCCCGGGGGCTTCTTTTTCCAGCAGTCCCTTTATGATTTCCGCCTGTTTTACCGCAAGAGCGCTCTCCCTGCTCCCGAGCCGTATTACAGTATACATGGTGCATCATTTCCCTTCTCTATGATCCGATAGACCGCCTCCATATCCACATTTTCACGGATAATGTCAGCCAGCCTGTCATACTGTTCCTCTTTATACGCCTTCCAGTCTCTTGCCCGGAGCTGTGCCGGGTCGTATCCTTTCTTTTTCAGCAGGGCCGACAAAAATCCTCCCGCCGCCTCCGGGCCGTCAAAAATCCCATGGACATAGCATCCGTACACATTTCCGTGGCAGGCGCCGTCCCGGTGGGCACGGCCCCCTCCTGTCCCATCTCCGGTCCCGGTTTCCTCTGAAACCGCGGCAAACGGCCTGCCTCCTTCCTGGAGTACACTTTCACCCATATGGATCTCATATCCGGTAAAGGGCACTCCGGACAGTTCTTTTAAAAGACCTTCCAGGTGCAGAAAACTGCCCTCTGCCCTTGTCCTTTTCTTTTCCTGCCGGAACACGGTTCTCACAGGCAGAAGTCCCATACCTGTTACGGTCCCTTTCTGCTCTGTGCCGTCCGGATCTGAGATCTCCTGTCCCAGCATCTGATAGCCCCCGCAGATGCCAAATACAAGACCGCCCCGGTCCGCGAACCGGAGGATCTTAGCCTCCAGACCGTTCTGGCGCATCCAGAGCAGGTCCCGGATCGTATTTTTGCTGCCCGGCAGGAACACCGCGTCCGGTTCCCCGAATTCCGCCGGGGAACCAATATACCTGACAGACACCTCTTCCAGCGATTCCAGAGGCGCAAAATCCGTAAAGTTGGAGATCCTCGGAAGGCGGATAACGGCAATGTCCACAAGCCCGGCGCTGTCCTTTCTGCGGAACCGCTCGGTCAGACTGTCCTCCTCGTCAATATCCAGACAGAAATAGGGCACGACTCCCAGCACCGGAATCCCTGTCCGCTCCTCCAGCATCGTCAGTCCCGGCTTTAAGATGGAGATATCCCCCCGGAATTTATTGATGATGGTCCCTTTGATGCGCTGACGTTCCTCCTCTTCCAGCAGCATGACCGTTCCCGCGATCTGGGCAAACACCCCGCCCCGGTCGATATCTCCCGCAAGGAGCACCGGCGCGTCCGCCATCTCCGCCATCCCCATGTTCACGATATCATCCTGTTTCAGATTGATCTCCGCAGGGCTTCCGGCCCCCTCAATGACGATCACGTCATATCGGGAGGAAAGTTTTGTATAGGCATCCATGACCACAGGGATATAGTCCCTTTTGCGGCGGTAATATTCTACAGCGGACATTACTCCCACAGGCTTTCCGTTTATGATCACCTGAGAACCGGTGTCATTGGTGGGTTTGAGCAGGATGGGATTCATGCATACATCCGGTTCGATGCCCGCTGCTTCCGCCTGCATGACCTGCGCTCGTCCCATCTCCAGCCCATCCCGGGTAATATACGAATTCAGCGCCATGTTCTGAGACTTAAAGGGAGCCGCTTTCACTCCGTCCTGCCTCAGCACGCGGCAAAGTCCTCCCACCAGGATGCTCTTTCCCACGTTCGACATGGTCCCCTGTATCATGATCGGCCTTGCCATCCGTGCGTCCTCCTTTCAATGATCTCCCGGAGAGCTTTCACCAGCAGATCGTTCTCCTCCGGCAGCCTCACGGCAGTCCGGTACCATCCTTTTTCAAGCCCCCTGTAGTTTCCGCAGTCCCGGATCAAAATACCCTTCTCCTTCAGCCCTTCCGCCAGATCCACGCTGCTGTACATCAGGATAAAATTTGCCTCTGAAGGGATCACGCGTAATCCAAGCCCCACAAGCATCTCTTCCATGCGTGCCCGCTCCGCCCGGATCAGCGCTCTCGTCTTATCCGCTTTTCGTTCCTCCGCCTCAGAGAGCGCGGCCATCCCCGCCTCCTGGGCCGGGATAGAGACGCTCCAGGGCTGACGCGCCATGCGCATCCTCTCCAGCAGTCCTGTGTCAGAAGTGATCCCATAGCCGAGCCGCAGTCCGGGGATGGCATTCATTTTGGTAAATGCCCTCACTGCAAAGAGGCATGGTAAATCCCGGAACAACTTTTCCGCGCAGAATCTCTTTTCCCGGTCTGTAAATTCTATGAAACACTCATCCAGCACAATCCGGATTTCCTTCTCCCGACAGCGGTCCAGGATCCCGCGCAGGAGTTGTTCCGGGATCACCTGCCCTGCCGGGTTCGAAGGGGAGCAGAGAAACACCATGTCCAGATCTTCTGTCAGATCGTCAAGGAACCGCTCCGTCAGTCGGAAATTTTCTTTTTCTTCCAGCAGATGATATCGGATCCGGCAGTCCACCGTTCGGAGAGCCTGCTCATATTCAGAAAAAGCGGGGATGGGGATGAGCGCTTTTTTGGGTTTTTCGGCTGTCACAATGGAGAAGATCAGCTCCGCCGCCCCATTCCCGGGCAGGATAAACTGCCCGGGAATACCCAGCTTTTCTGACAGGGCGGCCTTCAGGTCACGGCATTGGCTGTCCGGATAAGCACAGCATTTATCCACTCCACACTTCGCCGCCTCAAGCACAGCTTCCGACGGTCCGAACGGATTTACATTGACTGAAAAATCCAGCATGCCTTTATATGTATAAATATCTCCTCCGTGTCCGTGCTCCATGTCCTTCTCCTTTTTGTTTCTATTTCTTCCCTGCTCCATCCCCTCGTTTCCTCTCTGTCCGGGTCCTGTCATGGCTTTATCAGAGCAGCAGGATCACCGCAAGCTTTATCCCTCCGCACAGGATGAAGGTCAGGATCTCCGTGGCGTACATGAGCCTTTCTGCCCTTATGATATCCTCCGGCTCGATGCAGCGCAGGGCGTCCCCGATAAATTCTTTTTTATAGAGTTTACCGAAATAGACTGCATCCCCGGCGAGCCGTATGCCCAGGGCACCCGCGCACACGGATTCTGTCTGGGCCGCGTTGGGACTTGCGTGTTTCCTCCGGTCCCGGCGGTAGATCTTCCACGCGTTCTTCCCATCCAGCCTGGTGAGAAACGCCGCCGCTGTCATGAGGACCGCCGTGACGCGCGCCGGGATATAATTAAATGCATCGTCCATTTTTGCCGGAATCCTGCCAAAATACAAGTACTGGTCATTTTTATAGCCCAGCATGGAGTCCATCGTATTGACCGCCTTGTACAGAAAGCCCAGCGGAGCCCCGCCGAGCAGCAGATAAAGCAGAGGGGCAGTCACCCCATCAGAAGCATTCTCCGCCACAGTCTCCACGGCCGCCTTCGTGACCCCTTCTTCCGTCAGCTCCTGTGTTTCCCTGCCCACGATCATGGAGACCGCCTTTCTCGCCCCCGGAAGATCCCGGGCTTTCAGCCGGTCATACACCTTTCTGCTCTCGGATGCCAGGCATCGCGCCGCCAGGATCTGGAAGCACCAGAATGTCTCCAGCAGGAACCGGAGCGCCGGATGGATCCCCCCTGCAAGAGAGAGCAGGCCAAAAGGGAGCAGGAATGCCAGCGCCGCGGTCAGGATCCACAGCACGCCTCCCGCGGCAGTCAGATGTTCGCCGCACATTTTCCTCAACTGTCTCTCCGCCCAGGAGATCCAGCTCCCGATAAGCCGTACCGGATGGTACAGCCAGACCGGGTCTCCAAAAAGCAGATCCAGTAGTATTCCCGCCGCGCAGGCTGCAAGTGACATGAGCATCTTTTCCTCTCCTTTATCCGATCTTCTGTCAGATCTTCCTGATATCCCGCAGGATCTCTGTCCCGGCCTTCCACTCTTTTTCCAAAGACTTCACCAAATATCCCCGGCCGTTTTCTGTCTGCCAGTCATAAAACGAGTGCTCCCCCTCCGCCATCCGGGAGAGGACTGCCATGATAGTTCCCCCATGGACCACAAACGCCGCGCGGTTTACTCCTTCTTCCATCCAGCGCCGGATCCATTTCCTTGCCCCTGCCTCGCACCGGTCCCGAAAAGCCTCCCGGGACTCACCTTCCGGAAATGGGCTCATGCCGCCGGATTCCAGCCATCTGATATAGGCAGGCTCGTCTTTCAGTCCTTCATAAGTCTTGCCTTCAAATCTCCCGAAATCACACTCGCGGAGCAGAGGCTCTGTCCCCACCGGAACTCCCGGCCAGATCAGTTCCGCTGTCCGGACGCACCGCTCCATGGGGCTTGCCGTCAGGCATTGGATATCCGGATAAAGGACCGCGTCCGAACCTTCCTGCTGTTTTCTGAAGATGGTTACCGCCCGGTCAGAAAGCGGTTCATCTGTCCTGCCGATGTATTGTCTCTTTTCATTTCCCGGCGTGGGCAGGTGCCGGATAAAGATCACTTCCATAGACACCCTCCCACAAGGATCAGGGCCGCCAGCATGGCAAGCTCGCATACCTGAAGGAAATAGCCGGCAAGATCCCCTGTGATTCCCCCGAACTGCTTCCTGCTAAGACAGAAATAATGCAGAAATACAAGGAGCGCCGCCGCCAGCGCAAGACCTCCGGGCAGCGGGGAGAGCCATACCATCCCGCCCCCGCAGACTGCCGCCCAAAGGAGAAGGACGATGCGCACTCTCCGCCTCTGCGCCCCATCCTGGAACGTCCGCAGGATCCCGCTGTCCTTTGCCGCCGTAAAGCTCACCACAGAAATACCGCTCAAAGCCCTGGAAAGCGGGAACATGAGCGCCGCTGCGGGAAGGACGGACAGATCCGCCTCGCTCCAGAGCGCCGCGTTCACAAGAAAGTACGCGCACAGCCATATTACGGCAAACGCCCCGGTATGCGGGTCTTTTAAGACTGCAAGCTTTTTCTCTCTGTCTCCGTAGGAACTGATGGCATCCATGGTATCCGCAAATCCGTCCATGTGGATCCCGCCTGTCACCAGAATGGGGATCAGCGTCATGACCGCCGCGAAAAAGAAGCTGCCGCACTCTGTATCTGTCAGGAGCACATACCCCGCCGCATACTCCAGCGCCCCGGTCACCACGCCCACCACCGGGAAAAAACACATCGCATGCTTCATATTTTTTTCGTTCCAGTCCACCGTGGGGACAGGGATTTTTGAATACATCGACAGAGCTACTGCCAGCGAACTTAAAAACCGCATCTCTCTATTCTCCCGTCTGTTTTCCTATTTCAGCTCTTCATACTGCTCCACCCGGATCTCATCGAACGTACCCATCTTCCTGTATACTTCCAGCCCCATTTCAAGAAGGGGGAGCACAGCCACCGAGCCGCTCCCCTCACCCAGGGACATCCTGCAGTCAATGAACGGTGAGAGACCCAGCGTCTCCAGCACCATGCCTCCCGCCGGTTCGCCGGAACGGTGAGACGGCATCATATGATCCACTGCTGCCGGAGCCATCCGCGCTGCACAGAGCGCCGCCGCTGAGGAAATAAATCCATCGATGACGACCGGGATATGACAGATAGCGCCTCCGAGAAATATTCCGGTAAGTCCCGCAATATCCAGTCCGCCAACTTTTGCCATCACATCCAGGGCATCTTCCGGATCAGGCCCATTGACCCGGACCGCCCTCCTGATGGCGTCCAGCTTGCGGCGCAGTCCCGCTGTGGTAAGTCCTGCTCCTCTTCCGGTCACATCCTCAGGATCACGCCCAAGGAGCACGGACACTACCGCGCTGCTTGTGGTGGTGTTCCCGATTCCCATCTCCCCGGTCGCAATGATATCATAACCTCTGTCCGCCAGTTCCTGTACGATCCGGATTCCGGTGAGGATGGCGCGTTCTGCCTCTTCCCTTGTCATCGCGGGCTCCCGGGTCATGTTCTTCGTGCCGTATGCCACCTTATATTCCTGCCTTGTCACATGGGCCACATCCCTGGCAACGCCGATGTCCACAGGGAATACATCTGCTCCAGCCACTTCTGCCATCATGCAGACGCTCGCGGCATTCCGGGTAAAATTCTCTGTGACGATGGCAGTGACTTCCTGCCCGGTCTGGGTCACACCCTCTTCCACGACCCCATTGTCCGCACAGAGGATCACAAGCGCCTTTTTCTCCAGTGTGTAAGATGAGGTCCCTTTGATCCCGGCCATGCGGATTACCGCGTCCTCCAGCTTTCCCAGGCTGAACAAAGGCTTTCCTACGGTCTTCCATCTCTGTTTTGCCTCTTCCATGCTCTTCCGGTCCGCAGGCCGGATCTCATCCAATGCTTCTTTCAGCTTCATCTTCCTTACCTCCTGAACCGCCCCTTCTTCTCTCTGCGCACCTTTTGACGAACCGCTCTGCAAAGACAGGCAGGGACGGCAGATACAGATGGGGATATCCGGCAAAGAGATTCCCTTCTGCATGGATACATTTCCATCTCCTGCGTCCGTCCGGCTTCACTGCCTCGCACCCATGCCCGCTGTCCGTGCTGTCCCAGTAATGGAACTCATGTCCGCGGATGCTCTCTCCCGGCCGGAGATACCATTGGCCCTGAGCCTGGGGTTCCTTAGTCTGGACCTGCGGTCCGTTGAGCCGGGCATCCTTCCCATCCGAAGCAGGATCTCCCTCATCGGCAGCACTCACATTGATGTACCCGAAGCGGACCAGCTTTCCGGCGGGAAATGTCCTGCCGGGAATGACGCCTGCCATGGGGTATGCGTTTCCTTCTCCATCCTCCATCTCTTCATGCAGATACATGAATCCTCCGCACTCGGCGAGACATGGCATGCCAAGGCGGACTGCCTCCCACACGGATTCCCGCATGCCCCGGTTTTCCGAAAGCTGCCGGGCATAGAGCTCCGGATACCCTCCGCCAAGGATCAGGCCATCCAGCTCTCCTGGCAGCTCCGGGTCTGAAAGGGGACTGAAGGGGATCAGACTGCATCCCATTTTTTCAAGAAGCTCCATATTCTCCTTGTAGTAAAAACAAAACGCCCGGTCCCTGGCAACGCCGATGCGGATTTCCGTGCCGGAAGATTTTCCCCCTTCTGTCCGCGTCTTTCCTTCTCCTCCGCTCTCCTTCAAGGCCTCCCATTTTTCACCATACGGCTCCTTCTCTTCTTCCGCGCCCGGAGCTGCCTCTTCTTCTGCAATCCCCAAAATAAGATCCAGATCAACAGTCTGTGCGAGTAGCTCTCCGGCCCGGCGCGTCTGTTCCTTTACACTGTCCAGCTCCTGGGGCGTGACCAGCCCCAGATGCCGGCTTTCAAAAGAAAACGCTTCATCCTCCGGCATATATCCCACCACAGGGATCTCATGCCCCATCTTCCGCAGTTCCCGCTCCAGCATGGACTTCAGCCGCGGGTAGAGCATACCGGATACCCGGTTCAGCAGGATCCCTCGGATCCGGCTGTCCGGGCGGTATTCCACCATGCCTTTTGCCACTGCGGAGAGGGACAGGGAAGCCCCCCCGCAGGGGAGCACCAGGATCACCGGAAGCCCCAGCGTCCGGGACACATCATAGGAGCTTGCCGCATCCGAGTCCATGGACATGCCATCATAATATCCCATGACCCCCTCTGTCACCGCCAGATCTGCACCTGACACATGGTCTGCATAGCCTGCCCGGAGCTCTTCCCCACCGGAAAAGAACAGATCCAGATTCCGGGAATCCACCCCCAGCACTACCCGGTGGAACATGGGATCAATATAGTCGGGCCCGCACTTGCACGCCCGCACTGTGAGCCCTCTTCCTTTAAAAGCTGACATGAGGGCGCAGGCTGCCGCTGTCTTTCCGCTGCCGCTTGCCGGGGCGGCGAGCAATATTCCGGGAACGCGCATCAGACGTCACTCCTTCCTCCTGCCGAAACGATATACACCGGATTCTGTGCTGTCATCATATGGTATCTGCCCAGCTTCCGGGCCCGGGACGCCATGATCTGGGTGATGCGGGCGTCCATGAGCAGCCCTTCTGTCACTGCTTCCATGGCTTCGCTCACCGTCTCCAGAGAGATGGCATTGAGGACGATGCGGACCTCCGGAGACTTGTCAAGGACCGCCCTCAGGATTTCTTTCAGGCTTCCGGAGCTTCCGCCAATAAACACATGGGTAGGCGCTTCCAGGCTTTTCAGCGCCTCGGGCGCTGTTCCGCTGATGATCCGGATCCCATCTGTCCGGAATTTCTTCCGGTTCTGACGAATCAAAGAGACAGCCTCCGGATTTTTCTCCACTGCGTAGACACGAATATCGTCACCTGACAAGGCCGCCTCCACGGATACGGATCCTGTCCCCGCTCCGATATCATAGACCACAGCATTTTTTGTCAGTCTCAGCTCCGCAATGCTGACCGCCCGGACCTCCTCTTTTGTCATGGGCACATTGCCCCGGATAAACTCCTCGTCCGGCACATGACAGCAGACGGACATGTCCGGAGCCGGATTCTCCGCGAGAGCCACGCTCAGACCCTCCATGTCTGTCTCTGACAGATCTCGTATCGTCCCTGACAGGATCCGCTCATCCGGATAAGAAAGCCTGGTTCCCACATGGAGAATAATCTCATCCATCTCATATTCTCTTAACCGTTCCAGCGCCCGCCTCCCAGCGTCTTTTCCGCCCAGGAGAAGGAAGGTCTTCCTGTTCCGGCTCACCGTCCGGATAAAATCCTCCTCCTTCCCATGGAGACTGACTAAAGCCGCGTCCTCCCAGGATGTCTTCACCCTTGCCGCCAGGTATGCCACGGAAGCGATCCCCGGTATCATCTGCGTCTCGCACTCCGGCAGCTCTCTGTCCACCAGATTTTCCAGCGTTTTTGCCCCGCTGTGAAATCCCGTGTCCCCGGAAAGAAGGACCGCGATATTCCGGTACTCAGGATGTGACCGGATATAAGAGAGGATCTTCTCTCCCCTGTACTCTGCCAGCGTCGGCTTTCCCGCCGCCGTCTCCATATCCCGGACTGCTTCCAGCATCCGCTCTGCTCCGATCAGACAATCCGCGCTCCTGACCGCCGCCTCAGCCTGGGCGGTCATGGTCACGGACGCCCCCATCCCGATCCCTATCAGGGAAATTTTCTGCTTCTTCTCACACATCTTTATACCCTCTCGGCGTGACCATGCGTCCGTTTAACTCCATGGTCTTTGAATTTCCGATAAACACGGTGGAGAACATATCCACCTGCGTGTCTTTCAACTGTTCCAGCGTAAGGATCTGACAGGACTCCCCATCTCTTCCGATATTCCGGGCGATCCCGCACACGGTTTCCGGATTCCTGGATCCCAGGATCATCTCACAGGCTTTCTCCAAGTAATCTGAACGCTTCCGGCTGGACGGATTGTACAGACAGATGACGAAATCCGCCTCCGCGGCAGCGCGCAGACGCTTCTCAATAGTCTCCCAGGGCGTCAGCAGGTCGCTCAGACTGATCACCGCGAAGTCATGCATCAGGGGCGCTCCCAGGAGGGCTGCCCCTCCGGACGCCGCTGTGATCCCCGGTACGATCTCGATCTCCACCTGGGGGTAATCCTTGCCGATCTCACAGATCAGCCCTGCCATTCCGTAGATTCCGGCATCCCCGCTGCACACCATTGCCACGTCCTTTCCTTTTTCTGCCTCCTCAAAAGCCATGCGGCAGCGGTCCGCCTCTTTGCGCATGGGGGTGCTTAAATACTGTTTTTCCGGGAACTGCTCCCGGATCAGGTCAATGTATACTGTATAACCGATGATCACCGGGCAGTGTTCAAGGACATTTCTGGCGCGTATGCTCATCTGCTCCTTTGCCCCTGGCCCCAGCCCGGTCACATAAATCCTGCTCATTGCTGTTCTCCTTTTCTCAGTCATCATTCTGTCCACTTACTGGTGCTTTTGGGTGTGACGCCCTGCGGAACTCAGTCGCAAAGGAAGGATCATAGAGTCTGGACCGTTCATATCCGTCCCCCAGGATCCGCCCCACCACGATCAGCGCCGTCTTTGTGACGTTCTCCCTCCCGGCAGTCTCCTCCAGCGTCTCCACTGTACAGCGCAGCACTTTTTCTTCCGGCCATGTAGCCTTATACACGACAGCCGCCGGGGTGTCCGCCGGATATCCTCCGCGGATCAGCTCCGCCGAAAGTTCCCTGAGCATCCCTGTGCTCAGAAAAACTACCATGGTCGCCTGATGAGACGCAAAAGAGGCGATGGACTCTTTGTCCGGAACCGGGGTGCGCCCTGCCATCCTGGTGATCACCACAGACTGGGATATTCCCGGAAGCGTGTACTCTGCCTCCAGTGCCGCCGCCGCTCCGCAGAAGGAGCTGACGCCCGGGCAGACCTCATAAGGGATGTTCCTCTCTTTCAGCGCGTCCATCTGCTCCCGGATGGCGCTGTAGAGGCAGGGGTCTCCGGTATGGAGGCGTACGATCTGTTTTCCTTCCTCATGCCCTGCTGTCATCACATCCAGCACTTCCTCCAGTGTCATGACCGCGCTGTTGTACACCCGGCAGTCTTCTCTGCACAGCGAGAGAAGTCCCGGGTTCACCAGGGAGCCCGCATAGATAACGATATCCGCCTCCTGTAAAAGCCGCTGTCCCCGCACTGTGATCAGGTCCTCTGCACCGGGACCCGCGCCTGCAAATGTGATCATCTCTTTTCTCCTCCTTTCCCTTCTTTCACGATGAGCAGAGAGTAATAACCTGCCTGCTCCGGTATTTCTTCCGCACTGCTGAAGATCTGTTCATCTTTCATCCCGCAGTTCTGCACCATCTTTACATCCATCTCTTCCTCTATCAGCAGCTTCCTTACCTCCGGCATCTTCCTGCCCGCTTTCATGAGTATTTTTGTCCCTGCAAGATGAAGGCTTTCCTCGATCCCATAGGAAGCCGGCAGGATATGGATCTCCTCCCGGTTCTCCGCCAGCGGCATATCCAGCCGGGCCGCAGCCGCGCAGAAGGAAGGGATACCCGGCACAAGAGCCGTGGAATGCCCATTCCGGGCAAGCCTTTTATGTACATACATGCAAGTGGAATATACCGTAGGATCTCCCAGCGTCAGGAACACGATGTCCCTGCCTCTGTTCAGGATGTCTTCCGCTGCCGCGGCGTCCCGGTCATGGATCTCCTTCAGCACTGCCTTGTCCTTGATCATAGGCATTGGCAGGAAAAGCTTTGCTTTCTCCGTCAGCTCAGGAACAGCCTGGAGCGCGATCTGATATGCGGTGCATTTTTCCAGATACCCGGCGTACCCACTGTCGCCGGATGCCTCCTCATAGACCGGCTCTCCCAGTCCGGGATCCGATATCGGAACTGCAGCCACATGACACTCCCGGATCAGTCTTACCGCCTTTAACGTCAATAGTTCCGAATCTCCCGGTCCCACTCCGATTCCTGTAAATCTTCCACGCATTTTACTAGTCCTCTCCTTCCAGATCATACCGTATCCTTAACGGTATCACCGCACACTTTTAAATGCTCCCTGCGGATCTTCTCCAGCAGGGCATCCGCCTCTTTTGTCTTTCCCAGGATGCCTTCTTCTGTTGAAAACATCACCGCCCCGACAGAGAGGTTCTCCCCGGCGCGTCTCCTGAGGGCTTCATCGATCCGCTCCATCACCGTACGCATGACCGGCACGAGCAGCTCTCTCTCTTTTAAGATGAGGACTGCCTCTGTGGTGTTGGTGCATCCCATGAGCCGTGTGACTGTATCGCGGTCCGCCCCCGCCATCGCCGCGTGTGCCGCCAGCACTTCCATCCGGCAGTCCGCCTGCCTGGAGTGCGTATTCATCACCCCCGCCGCCAGTTTTATCAGTTTTCCCACATGCCCGATGAGCAGGATTCCCTTCATGCCCAGCAGTGAGGCGTCATCAACGGTCTCACCTATATAGTTGCTGCATTTGACTGCCAGTGACAAGTCCATATCCATCTCGTTTTTAAGGAAATCGC
Source organism: Candidatus Mediterraneibacter intestinipullorum (assembly GCA_019118665.1). Taxonomy (GTDB): domain Bacteria; phylum Bacillota; class Clostridia; order Lachnospirales; family Lachnospiraceae; genus Mediterraneibacter; species Mediterraneibacter intestinipullorum. The sequence continues at coordinate 16,348 of DWYM01000065.1, read as the reverse complement.
TTCCGTAATTCCCCGGTGTCACACAACCAAAATGATATCCGTTGTCCCTCAGCACCTTCATCTCCAGATAAATCGTGTCCGTCAGGGCTTTCTCACTCATTGGCTCCACGATACCGGTGGTGCCGAGGATGGACAGCCCGCCCTGGATCCCCAGCCTGGGATTGAAGGTCTTCTTCGCAGTCTCTTCTCCCCCGGGGATAGTGAGCGTCACACGGACGCCTCCTTTGTATCCGTATTTTTCACAAACTTCACGGACCGCTTCCCGGATCATCCGTCTGGGGACCTTATTTACGGCTGCATCTCCCACCGCCTGTTCCAGCCCCGGTCTGGTGACGCGGCCCACGCCGGGACCTCCTGCAATGCGGACCTCATTGTCTTCGTCCGAAAACTGTCCCCCAGGCTCCACTTCCGCGCACACCAGCAGCCCATCCGTCACATCCGGGTCATCCCCGCTGTACTTTCTTACCCCACAGCGCACAGAGCCGGGAGAGCGGCTGATGTCCTCCACATCCAGATACAGCTCCACGCCTTTTGGGGTCATAAGGCGCACCTGACGGATCTCCTCCCCGGACAATAACATCTGCGCCGCTGCCTTTGCCGCTGCCGCCGCACAGCTCCCGGTGGTAAATCCCATGCGGAGGCCGGAGCGGGTCCGCCCGATATCATATGTTTTCCGTCCGGCGCTGTCCGCGCCGTCATGTTTTTCAGCAGCATTTTTTATCATGATCTCACCTCTCTTGGACCGCTGCGGCTCTGCCGCGCATCCGCACAGATTTCCGCGGATCCCTCACACCCCTTTATCCGGCGGCTTCCCGGATATGTTCTTCAAAGATCCTGCGGATCCCTTTCAGTTCTCCCAGGCCTTTTAAGATCACGCGCACCTCATATCCCGCATTTTCCATCTCGCTTTTCCAGGAGTCCTGTTCGCCTGCCATGTCATTTTTTGCATGGTCTCCCGCCACAAGCATAAAAGGCATGAGCGCCACTTTTTCCGCCCCGCATATCTTGAGCTTGGTCATCACATTGTTCAGGTCCGGAAAGCCCTCTACGGTTCCTACCAGTACCTGTCCGTATCCAAGGATATGGAAGGTATACTCCAGCATTGGATAAGCCGCATTGGCGTGATGGTCTGTCCCATGCCCCATCAGGGCAAGGACTTCCCCCGGGACAGACTCTGTCTCCGCCATCACCGCATGGACTGCCTTTTTATAATCATCCGCACTGCTCAGCAGGGGCTTTCCCATCCGGATCCATTCGAACCGATCTTCCTGCTTTTTCACATCCTCCAGCATCCGATCATTCTCGATTCCATTTATGATATGAGTCGGCTGGATCACCACACCGCGGATACCGTCACATGCCATCCTCTCCAGCGCTCGTTCCACCGTATCGATCTCAAGCCCTTTTTCCCGCTTTAATTTCCGCAGGATCATCCCGCTTGTAAAGGCACGATAAACCCTGTACTCCGGAAACGCTTCCGCGATCTCATTTTCCAGCACCTGTATCGTCTTTTCCATAGTATCCAGATGACTGGTCCCAAAGCTTACCACCAGAATTCCTTTCTCCATCCTTAAATCCTCCTCTCCAGATCTTCGATCGTCTTCGGCGGCCCTTCTTCCGGGGACAGGATTCCCCTCTGGACCAGCCGCCGGTACAGCCGCATCACCGCAGGCGGTTCCAGGTTCGCCTGCTCCATCGCCCTTTCATCCGCGCAGACCTGCAGGGGCGTTCCCTGCCTGAGCACTTTCCCCTCGTGGAGGAGCACGATCTCATCCGCCCACGCATAGGCGTAATCCACATCATGGGTCGCCATGAGGATGGTCATCCCTTTCTCCGACAGCCCCTCCACAATGGAGCGCACCAGATTGCGGTGCTTCGGGTCCAGGGACGCCGCCGGCTCATCCAGGATGAGCACTTCAGGATGCATGACAAGGATATCCGCGATGGCCACCAGTTTCTTCTGTCCTCCGCTCAGCGCGTGGGCGGGCCGGTCGCGGAAGGGGGTGATACCCAGCTTACGGATAACCTGTTCCACCTCGTTTCTTGCTCTCTCTTCATCCACTCCCAGATTCAGGATCCCGAAAGAGATTTCCTGGAACACGCTTGCCGAAAAGAGCTGGTCGTCCGGCTCCTGGAAAACGATTCCCACTTTCTGTCTTACTTCCAAAAGTCCTTTTCTCGTATATTCAACTGGAGAACCGCCGATCAGAACTTTTCCTTCCTGCGGCTTAAGAATCCCATTCATGCAGAGGAAGAAGGTGGATTTGCCCGAGCCGTTCCCGCCCATGAAAGCGATCTTCCGTCCTCTGCCCAGTTTCAGGCTGACCTTATCCAGCGCTTTTCTTTCATTTCCTTCATATGTGTAGGAGACTCCTTCCGCCTCCACCATCCATTCCTTCTCTGCTCTCATCTCATCCAGCTCCATATTGCCATGCCCAGCAGGAGCAGCTCATATCCCGCGATACAGAGGAGCTCTTTCTTTCCTGCCGGACGGTCTTCTGAAAGTACCTTCAGTTCCCCATCGTAGCATCTTGCCTCCATGGCATCGTACAGTGTGCCCGAGCGCTTCAGGGAGCGGACGAGCAGGGCGGAAGCCATGCCTCCGAAAGACCGGAGCCTGGTCCGGTAATCCCGGTTTCCCAGGCGCGAATTCTGGGAAGTTGTGATGGCCGAAGCTGTCTCCATCATAAGGAAGATAAACCGATAGATGAGCATCATCAGTTCAATGACCAGCCCGGGTACACGCAGCTTTTTGAGCACTCCCAGTATCTCTGTCATGACCGTGCTCAATGACAGAAAATACAGACAGGTCACTGCCGCCAATGCCTTTCCGCAGAGGCGCAGTCCCTCCAGTACAGATGAGACGCTCCCTGTGAGATACCATTCTCCCAGCGGAATGGCGAACGCGTCCAGAGGCGTCCTTGACAGGTTCACCACTATAGCGGCCGTACTCGCCGCCAGAAAAACGGCAGGGACGAGGAGGAACTTCACATACCGGGCAAAGGGGATTCCCCCTTTTGCCACGGTCAGATAAATATTTACAAAAAACACCACAGCCGCAGCCGCAGCGGACCGGCTGGCAATGCACAAGATCAGGGTCAGAACGGCATACACGAACTTCGCTGACGCATTTATATATCTGAGTTTTGACTGGTAACAGAGTCTGTCAATAACGATCATTGCTTTCCTTTCCTGTCATCGGCGCTTCCCATCCCGGTGTCTTTCTGCCACTTCTTCCGCTCAACAAAGCGTCCCATGAAAAACGCGATGATACCCACTCCGATCCCGGTCTGTATACAGAAGATCAGGCTTTCCACCTCTCCCGGGAGTTCCCCGCCGATCGCGGTCTCAAGCACCGGTGTGAACCATGGGGCATAGTCCCCTTCGATCTCTTCTATCATAACACTTCCGGCGTCATCCGAGCCTCCGAACTCTGCGTTCTTTAAGGCGAACAGCGGAATAGCGGCGATCAGCACGGCAATGGCCAGAAGGAGGACAACGATCCTGGTATTCTTCGTCATCTTACTCCGCCTCCCTTCCTCTGAGGAAGCCAATGTTCCTCAGTTCCGGCACGGCATATGCCTCAAGGCCGATCACGATCACCACGGTCAGGATGCCCTCGATCACTGCCAGAGGAAGCTGTGTGGGCGCGAACACACCCAGGAATTTCACAGCGGACGCGGCCGTCCCTCCCACCTCTGACGGATAGGCAAGCGCAAGCTGGACGGATGTAACGCAGTATGTAAAAACATCCCCCAGGAACGCGGCCAGAAAAACCGATGCCTTGCGGTTCACGTTCAGCTTCCCGCACAGCCTGTATATGCCGAATGCGATGATCGGTCCTGCCACTGCCATGGAAAACGTATTTGCTCCCAGAGTAGTCAGCCCGCCGTGCGCCAGCAGGACTGCCTGAAAGAGCAGAGCGATGATCCCCAGTACGCTGACGGAGGCCGGTCCGAACAGGATCGCTCCAAGGCCTGTTCCTGTCATATGGGAACAGCTCCCGGTGACGGAAGGAATCTTCAGCGATGAGATCACAAATATAAATGCTCCTGACATTGCGATCAGCGTCAGGTTCTTTCGGTTTGTTTTTATCTTGTTTTTCAGGGAAATAAAGCCTGCGGCCAGAAACGGCAGGCAGATGAGTCCCCATGCCACGCAGTAACCCGCTGGCAGGTAGCCCTCCATGATATGCATCGCGTTCACTGTCGGCGTGACAGCAAACAGGAAGGCGATCGCGACGGATGCCTTCACTAAGATTTTCTCTTGTTTCTTCATTTTCTCCTCTCTCCTTTTGCAGCTTTTCTGAAATACTACCAGGCGCCGCAAAACAGGAAAGAAGTCTGCAGCATACCCCGGTCATATCCCCGTAACCTCTCAGATCCATTTAAAAGCGAATATTCTGGCTCAGGCCTCATCGCGCACACTCCGCCTTCCCACGGATAACTCCGCAGTGACCTCTGCCCTCCGGACAGAATGGAATGCCGCTCCGCCAATACAGCAACGGGTATTGCGCAGGATTCTCACCTGACTTCCTCGTACCTTTTAAATGTATGCCGGATCTGGATATCTATTTAATATTCGATTCCCCTTCTTGCCATGATGCCATGGTCAAAAGGATGTTTTACTTTGCGTATCTCTGATACATAATCTGCCAGTTCGGTCAGCTCAGGTCCAGGATTTCTCCCGGTCAGGACAAGCTCCAGCGCTTCCGGTTTTCCTGTCAGAAGATCAAGCGCCTCTTCCCTGCCGATCAGTCCGTACCTGTATGCCGCCATAAATTCATCAATAACAAGCATCTGAAACTGTCCGCCTGAGATTTTTTCCTTGATGAGATCCCACAACTGGCCGTACATCTGCCGGACCTCTTCTTTCTCCTCGTCTGTCAGAGTGTTAAAAAAGCCATATGACCGCTCCAGGTGGAGCACCTCGATCTCAGGGACCGAATCCAGGATACTCAGCTCCCCGGAATTCTCATTTTTGAGGAAGCGGGCAAATAAGACCTTCATCCCACAACCCGCAGCGCGCACCGCAAGCCCGGTCGCGGCTGTGGTCTTCCCTTTTCCGTCCCCACAGTAAATATGGATCATCCCTCGTGCCATCTCTGCTCTTCCTTTCTCCTGTTCATGTTTTTCACAAGACAGTCTCCCGACTGATTTTTTCATTTTATCACAGGCTTGTTCATCATACAATCTATTCCACGGTTTTCTCTTCATCTTTTTTATTTTTCTACTCTCTTTGGCCGGTACACCTCTGCCGGATGATCTCTTTGACCCGCTCCACGCTCTCCCCGGTCTCGTCAGGGCGGCCGATCACCACGAGCACAGCTCCGGCGTGCTCTGCAGCCGCAAGCTTCTCTTCAAATCCTCCCGCCTTTCCCGACTCTTTGGTCACAAAATATGCCGCGCCGGTCTGATGCAGGACAGCAAGGTTCATTTCCCTGGAAAAGGGACCCTGCATGGCGATCAGATGCCGCCCCTGAAATCCCAGCTTCACGCTCTCTTCCACCGCCTCCGCTGTAGAAAGAACCCTGGCAAAGCACCGGTCCCTGTATCCGTCAAGGACGGTATACAAATGCAGTTCCTTGCTTCCTGTAGAGATCAGGATATTACCTGTGGTCCCTTGCAGGTACTCCACCGCCTGACTGACCGAATCCACCACGACCATCTGCTTCCCGCCGGGCTGTCTGTCAGCCGGTCCTTCTTCCGCCTTTTTTCCGGGATCCATCCCCTGTTCCCGCAGGCAGCGCACATACCGCACTCCCATCCCGGCACAGGCGGAGCGGATATTCTCTGTCGCGACACGGGCAAAGGGATGGGTCGCATCGATCACCAGACGGATTTTTTTGTCCTTTAAGAACTGTCCGATCTGTTCTTCATCCATTCGCCCCGACACCGGACGGACTCCTGAAAGCCCTTCCAGGAGTTCCTTTCCGTATTCTGTTGCCGTGCTTACATAGCATCCCGCGCTGATCTTTTCCGCGTATTGCGCCAGCTCTCTGCCTTCCGTCGTCCCCGCAAAAATAAGGATGTCCGGTTCTGTATTTTTCTGTATCCTGCCGTCTGCCTTCATGCTCTTCTCCTTGTCTCTTATCTGAAATCCAGCGTCACCGGAAGCCTGACCAAAGCGCTGGTCATGGATTCTACGATCCGTTTCCCCTGGATCAGTTTTCCTCCTCTGCCGCAGGTGAGGGCTGCCCGCTCGCATACATTGTCCACCCCAGCCGTCCGCTCCACAAACTCAGACCGGGACGTGACTTCCCGGATCTTCTCCAGCTCTTCTGCAGGATATACTTTGAAAGGGATCCTGTACTTTTCTGCCAGAGCGATCAGAGCAGGTTCCCTCTTTTTCAGATCAACGCTCGCCACCGCCTTCACCTGTCCTATCACAAGACCCTGCTCTGCCAGAGCAGCTCTCAGCCCGGACTCGAGCACTTCTTCTGATATCCCTCTGCGGCAGCCGATCCCGGCCACTACATTCTTAGGCCGCAGGAGGAGAGTTCCCTCCCCCGCCGGCCCGGACCTGTCTGATACAAGAATCCGGTGAGGATAGGATGCTGCTTCCTCCCATGTTTCACACAGGTGGATCTCACGAGGGATTTCCCCCATGATATGACACTCCCGGTATTCCAGAAAGAGAGCGATCCTCTCCCCCTCCAGCACCGCCGCTGATACGGCCCGCGCTTCTTCCCGGTCTGTCAGGCACAGCCCGCTTTTTTCAGCAAACACATCTACCGCGAACTTCCCCTGCACATCCGTTGCCGTTGTAAGCACTGCCTCAGCGCCCATCTCTAACGCCAGCTCCCCGGCAAGGCGCACGGCTCCGCCAACATGTCCGGACAGCAGCGGGATCACATATGTCCCCTTTTCATCCATCACTAAGACCGCCGGGTCCGTAAACTTATCTTTGATCCATGGGGCAATGTACCGCACCGCAATCCCCGCAGCGCCGATAAATATAAGATCATATCTGCCCCAGTCCTCACCCGCAAAGGCTCTGATATCGCCGGGAAGGGAAGAGAGACTTCCTCCCGCGTATTTTTTCACAGTATATCCGGCGCACTCTTTTCCCCTGTTCCGCAGCAAACCGCATACTTTTTCATTCAGCCTTGTCCCTGTCCGGGTAAAACTAAAGACTCTTATCTTCCGCTCCGTTTCAGCCATAACGCCCTCCATGGTATTTTTCGCTTAATAAAGTCAGTATAACACAAAAAAACGTGATATACTATATTGGTAGCAGTCTGCGGGGATGTTTCCGGCAGACGCCTCAAATTTCCAACAGGAGGAACTGTATTTATGTCCTTTATCAGTGTCTTTGACGTGCTCGGTCCGAACATGATCGGACCGTCCAGCTCCCATACGGCCGGAGCCACCGCCATCGCTCTTCTGGCGCGAAAAATGTTTCCGGGTGATCTGAAGAGCGTGGAATTTACCCTTTACGGCTCTTTTGCCAGAACTTATAAAGGCCACGGCACGGACCGGGCTCTTCTCGGAGGCGTCATGGGCTATTCGCCTGATGATGCCAGGATCCGGAATTCTTTCGCCATCGCAGAAAAGGAGGGGCTGTCCTTCCGGTTTCTGACCAACCTCACGGAAAATGACATCCATCCCAACACCGTGGATATCCGTATGGCAGATGACAATGGACGCACTCTCCTTGTGCGCGGAGAATCCATCGGCGGAGGAAAAGTCCGCATCACCCGGATCGATCAGGTAGAGGTGGATTTCACAGGGGAATACAGCACCCTCATTGTCATTCAGCAGGACAAGCCCGGAGTGATCGCCCACATCACAAGCTGCCTGAGTGAAAAAAAGGTCAATATCGCCTATATGAAACTGTACCGGGAGGAAAAAGGAAGCGTTGCTTACAGTATCGTGGAGTCGGACGGTATCCTGCCCGAAGATGCGGCGAACCAGATCCGGCAGAACCCATACGTCCATGATGTGATACTCATTCAGTCCCGACAAGAAGGAGGTCCCAGATGAATTTTAAGAACGGAAAAGAGCTGCTTGAATTATGTGAAAAAGAAAAATGCGCCCTCTCTGATATCATGCTCCTGCGTGAAGTCATGGAAACAGACAGGGCAAAAGAAGAAGTCCTGGACCAGATGCACCGGACATGGAACATCATGAAAAATTCCGCTGCCGCACCCATCCGTTCCCCAAAGAAATCCATAGGCGGTCTCATCGGAGGGGAGGCAAAACGCCTCTCAGAGCAGCGGACAGCGGGAAGGAGCATCTGCGGGGACACGCTGAGCCGGGCCCTTACTTATGCAATGGCAGTCATCGAGAACAGTTCAGCTATGGGACTTATCGTGGCCGCGCCGACTGCCGGCTCTTCCGGCATCGTGCCGGGAGTACTGCTCGCCCTTCAGGAGACCCGCGGACTGACAGACGACGCGGTGATCTGTGCCCTGTTCAATGCCGGAGCGGTGGGGTATCTTGCTATGCGCAACGCCACTGTTTCAGGGGCTGTGGGAGGCTGCCAGGCAGAGACAGGGGTTGCCGCGTCCATGGCTGCGTCCGCAGCGGCGGAACTCATGGGAGGAACGCCGCAGCAATGTCTGCACGCAGCCTCCACAGTGCTCATGAATATGCTGGGGCTTGTCTGTGATCCCATAGGCGGTCTCGTCGAATGTCCCTGCCAGGGCAGAAACGCCGCCGGAGCGGCAAACGCGCTCACAGCGGCAGAACTCAGCCTTGCCGGCATCCGTCAGCCCATTCCCTTTGATGAGATGCTGGACGCCATGTATGAGGTTGGCAAGCGCCTTCCCAACGAATACAGGGAAACCGCACTCGGGGGCTGCGCTGCAACGCCCACCGGATGCTCTCTGTGCAGCTTTAACTGATATCATCTGATATCTGCTGACACACGGAGCTCTTCTTCCATTTCTCCATATACGCCGAGATATCCGGAAGAGATACGCGCATACACAGATCAAGGACAGCCCCCTCCTCTCCCACATAGACCGCAGGGATACACAGATTTTTGTTTCCCTACGTCAGCAGGACACCCGCAGCCAGATCATGCACCGGAATCTTATTCAGAGGAGTTCCCTCCTTCCTGTCATCCCAGAAATTCTTTCCAAAAATATACATCCATGAAATGCTTCTCCATCTTTCTGTTTTTAAAAGATCTCTGTCGCCTTCTCATGACACAGATATCTTCTCTTCCCGGCCGTGTGTTTTCCGTACTGGACCGCCTCTGTAGGACAGACTGAGATGCAAGCCATGCAGTGCGTACAGCGCTTCCCCCATTCCGGTTTTCCATTGATCAGACGGATATTATTCAGCATGCAGCTCTTTACACATTTTCCGCAGGAAATACACTCATCCGTAGCATAGAATTTTTTTGCCTTTACCGCAAATCCATAGAATCCTGCGTTTAAGAGACTGCTGCTCTTGATCCGGTCCAGAATGCCCGCTTTTACAGAAGGGAAACTCTTGCCCTCTCTGATATACCTGACACTGTCCTTCAATCGCCGCACAGCGTTTTCTGTCAGCCTGCGGCACTCGGATTCCTCCGGCACGGAAAACAGAGCCACATAATTTTCCGGCATGACCACTTCCAGTAGTCCTTTATAAATAAATCCCTTCTCTTTGCAGACCCCGGCGGTCTTTGCCCTGGCATTGCCCGTCTCCGCCCCGCAGGTCAGGACAAAATAAGCATTTCTTGTCCCGGAAAACCTGGACTTTCTGATAAATTCCGCAAACAGCCTGGGCATCTGCCAGCAGTATGTCGGGGCCACGAACACCCATGGTCTTTCCGAAGAAAAGATTCCCCTTTCCCCTGCCTTGATATATGCTCCTGCATCCTGTATCTCGTCGCCCAGTTCCGAAGCGATCACTTCCGCCGCATAACGGCTGTTGCCTGTACCTGAGAAATATATCACCATTTTACTCTTCCTCTCCATCCTGGCTTTCGAAACCGAATTCTTCATAATCTTCCCGCAGGAACCGGTGATAAGTCATGTAACATCCCTCATCCTTGAAACAGTACACATACTCATCCTGAAGGTCATCCTCAAACCGGATCAGATAATCAAACTCTCCGTTGTCCGTCTCTTTAAAACACACTCTGTCTGAATATGACCGGAACAATTCAATGATCTGCCCGATCGTGCATCCGTGTTCCCGGACCATATTGACAAGTTCTGTGATAAAATCATTCTCCCCGGTCAGATTGTGTACATATTCGGCACCTGTCTCCGGGATCAGGAAGCAGAAACGCCCATCCTTTTCCGCCACTTCCACATCACCCAGCCTGTCCCTGACGCAGGCACAGAAGCCTTCCAGCACCTTCCTCATTCCTTCCTCACTTTCCTCTGTCCCGAAGAAATGGTTCAGCGAGCTCAACGGATAGTAAAGCCGTACTTTTTCTTTCATATACCCCAGCTTCGCCTGCTGTTCTTTTATCACATCTATTATATTTTTTTCCAGCTTTCTATAATTCATTCGGCAACCTCCTCCAATTGGAAGCAGATCACTTTCTCAAGATCCTTCAGAGCCATCTCCACCTGGTATCCGATCTTTCCTCCGCTGAAAATGATCCTCTCCCGCTCCTTCGCGCTCTTATCAATAACGGTCTGAAACTGCTTCTTCATCCCGATGGGCGAGCAGCCCCCATGAATGTACCCGGTCAGAGGAAGCAGTTCTTTTGACTTGATCATTTCGACGCTCTTCTCCCCTACGCTCTGCGCAGCTTTTTTTAAGTTCAGCTCTTTATTCACAGGCACCACGAACACATAATTTGCCTTCGACTTTCCTACTGTGACCAGCGTCTTAAACACCATGTCAGGATCTTCCCCCAGCGCCTCCGCGACCTCCATGCCGCTCACTGCTCCGGTATCAAGATAGTTGTGACTGATATAATTTATCTTTTTCTGATCCAGTATCCGCATAACATTGGTCTTGTCATTATTTTTTGCCATAAGCCTCATCCTTTCCGATCATATTGTATCACTGTATCAGATCAGGTGTCTACATAGTCATCCCTTTACATTATCCCCGAACAAACTCCAATAACGGATTTAGGTACTCCTTGTCCGTCCAGTCGCATTTCTGTCCGACCGCACACATAAGCGCAGCCATCCACGGCTCATACTCAGCCGGATCCTTTTTTGCCACTGCCTTTTGCAGTATCCGGCAGAGTGTACGGTCCTTGAAGGTCATTCTTTCCTCATCCCATGCCCCTCTTCCATAAAATACCGGGATTCCTTTCAGACTCTCTTTCAGATTATGCTCCCTGATCTCTTCAAACGCCTTCTCATCAAACGGAGAAGCCCCTACACAGAATATGGCAGTTCTCTTATTACTTAGCTGGCTGTGGTTTTTTCTCAGAAAAGACAGTCCTGCTATCCCTGACGCATAGATCCCGCCGCACAGGATAATGATGTCGTACTCTTTCACCATATCGATCTTCGCCCTGGCTGTCTGGACTGCGTCAAAGTCAGTCTCTTCTTTCAGCCATTCTACATATTTCTCTGTAGATCCATATTTTGACTGCCAGATAATAATTCCCTTTTCCATTTCTCTTCCTCCTGCTCTCCCGGCACCCGCTAAAGTAAAGCGAAAGATCACTTCCGGTGGATGTCCTCATCTGGGAAATACTCTTCCGCCTGTTCTCGTTTCCCTCAGTGTATCATTTTCCCTGCCGCCATGTCCATAAGACAGCCAATTATTTTTCCTGATCTTAACATTGAGAACCCGGTCCGGGCATCTGCCTCAGATCGGGTTCTCAATAGCGCCTTCCACACTGTTTAGAATTTCAGGCTTCCATCTCCTGCCATAAGCTGTGTCATCTCCTCGATCCTCTCCAGCGGGAACGGCGGCAGGCACACCGGCTTCATAGCAATGGACATCAGTTTCATCGGATTGTTATCCGCCGCCACACGATTAGAGCTCAGCATCCCGCATCTGCGGCATCTGTGGATGATGGCCCACTCTCCGTTTTTCCTCACCCACACGGCTACCGGCTCCATGATCTCACCGCAGTCAGACTCCCGGTCTCCGGGCTCGATATCCACATGAAGGCTGGAAAGGCAGTTCGGACAATGGTTCCTGTGGCTGCTTCCCGCGCCGGCAGATACTACCGGCCTGCCGCATACTTTACATGTGAAACTGTCTGTGCATGGATGAGTTTTATAATATCCTTTTTCGTATTTTCGTCTCTTGTTCTCCCGATTCATTGTTTTTCTTCTCCTTACATAGTCATTTCTTTGCTGCGTGAACCGATATTCCTGCAAATGTGACCAGACTATCGGCTCTCTGTAATCTATGCCAGGACAACCCGACGAGCCAATAAAAAAAGATAACTCCCATAATGATGAGTTATCCTGCTGTGCGCTCTGTTTCTCCGGACGCAGTCATGCCCACGAATCAAAGAGACTTTCCCTGTATATCAAAAAGCAGCCTAAACAGACTGCCTTCTCCCGCAAGGCAGCCCCTGTCACTATCCGCAAAAAAGCGTACAACAAAAAACTCATCATTTTTCAGATGATACTCGTTCTTATTGTCCTGTTATCTGCGAATAGCCGACATCAAGCCACCTCCCATTCTCACTAAACTACGGTCAATATAACAGTCTGCCGTTGAAATGTAAAGCATTTTTTATTTCAGTGCATTCTCATCTACAAACGCGTCCATCAGACTGCCATACCCATAGAAATCCACCACATACTTTATGCCGTCCAGGACTTCCTCCCTGGAATAATCGTGCTCCTCAAGAAATTCATCTGTCTTTGCATTAAGCTTTTCGTAAAATAAAAGCGTGAGTTCAAAATAAGCCCTGCTGTCCACTTCCATTCCATCCAGCAGGAGATTCTCAGCCTCGTTGATCTGGCCGTCGTCGATCATAGCGGTCAGCTTTTTGTACTGCTCCAGCACTTCCAGCGGGACCGTTTTCTCCTCATCCTTATCGATTTCTTTGCGGAACACCAGTCTGATAAGCGTGCGAACCAGTTCATGGACGACCCGCATATAATAATCCTTTTCCTCAACCATAGCTTCATTTTCCTTTCTGATCTTCTTTACAGTACCTTTCCCCGGCAGCAATATCTCCGGCACTCCGTGAAAAGTCCTCCGGCTTCCGGGCTTTCACCAGCAGCATCATAGGGCGCCGCATTTCATCCTTCATCTCAGGGAGCGCCAACATCTCCTCAGAGGGATGCGCCTCTTCCACAGCCTCAAGAGCAAAACCGCACAAGGCGCACCATCCAAAAGATAAGGTCCGCAAACAGAGCTCCCATAAATACAAACAGAAACCATACAGGCAGGTTTTTCCCTGTCATTCCGTACACAGTCAGGAAAGAAAGTCCTGCCACCATCAGCAGCTTCAATGTCTCCAACATGTACATCAAAATGCGGTATACACGCTCCCTGTTCTCCTGTGTCACCTGTACGCCTGTATTCCATATTTGAGGAAACCGCTGTATCAGCGTGATCCCGATATAGAGTATCCACATCATCACAAGAAGGAAAATAAGCTCTCCTTTCCCTCCCCACCTGTCAATCTCCCCTGCTGCATTATAATGCGCGGGAATACGGTCCGGAAAAGAATTCCAGCCCACGATAAGATAAAAGGTAGTGCCGATCATAACCAGCAGGCTGATCACTTCCAGAATCCGGTCTGGAATGGTACGACTCCTCCTCATCTTCATAACAGTTCCTCCCCTTTCTCCGGACACATGGAAAACCTCCTGCTCTGTATCCATTCTGACGCCCATGCGAGCAGTTCATCAGACAGCCCTGCAAACTCTTCGTCAGGACAGCTCCTCTCATCCAGGATCTGACGGATCTTTGCTTCATTTTCCATGATCTTGCGCTCCTGCGGGCGAAGCAGAGGTATCATCCGGCTGCGCTGCTTCTCATACCTTCCCTTCTGGAGATAAAGGACTGCCTGCACGGTAAATCTGGCAGACTTATACAGTTCTCTAAGTATCGCTGCATCTTTCTCGTGGACCATGTTATGCACACACATGTGGTAAATATTGCAGGCGCCGATCTTCACAGCCCTCTGCACATCCTCCCGATGTATCTTTTCCATAAGACGATCCAGGCTTCCGACCACTGGTATTGTGTCATGGCAGAACTGAAACAGGTCAGAAGCCTCCCAGTTCTCAATCTCGCCCCAGCCTGACACAACCCCGCAGACCAGCTCTCTCTGCGGCAGTGTGTCCAGCATATCGCTGTATTTTTTCAGATCTTCAGCGTCAAGGCGGTCCAGTATGAGCACCACGTCTATATCACTGTTTTCGGACGCCTCTTCTCTTCCATAGCTTCCCTGAAGCCCGATAAATCGGATGCGCCCTGCAAAGGTTTCTTCTGCCTTCTCTGCGTAACTCTTCATCCAGGACCTGATCTCTGTCATTTTTCCACCATTCCTTTTTCCCTTTTCTGCTGTCTCATCTCTGCCCTGTCCACAGATTACAATTCACCAAGCATCTGGGCCGGATTATCCGCTGCTTTTACCTTGCCGAACGCTTTGACGATGACGCCTTCTTCGTCGATCAGATAGGTCGTCCGCACCACTCCCATAGTCTTCCTGCCGTACATGTTCTTCTCTTTCCATACATCGTAAGCCTGGATGCAGGTCAGTTCCGGATCCGCAAGCAGGGTAAACGGAAGACCGTACTTCTCCTCAAACTTCTTGTGGGATGCCACACTGTCCTTGCTCACGCCGATCACGACAGCGCCCTTTTCCTGAAACTGGGGATACAGCTCCCCGAACCCGCACGCCTGTTTTGTACATCCGGGGGTATTGTCCTTCGGATAAAAATACAGGATCACTTTTTTCCCTCTGTATTCTTCCAGTGTATGTATCTTTCCATCCTGATCCGGCAGTTCAAATGCCGGAGCCTTTGTTCCGATTTCTAACATGATTCTTCCTCCTTCTCTTTTGTCATCACATAATTTGTCAGCAGGACGCCCTTTCGCTCTACCTGTTGTTCCTTTACCGCCTGATAGCCTCGCCCTTCAAAAAAGGGCTTTGCCGTAATTGACGCGTGTGTTGTGAACCGCAGCGTTCTGGCTGCCTCTTCCATTTTATCGCAGAGCGCCGTAGCGATCCCCCTGCGCTGAAAATCCTTATGCACATACAGCCTGTCCAGATAACCGGTATCATCCATATCCCCGAATCCGGCGATCTGTCCATTCATGACAGCCACAAAAGTGTGGTGCTGACGAAAAGAAAGATCCCATTTTTCCAGATCCACGGTTCCGTCCGCCCACGCATCCAGTTGTTCTTCTGTATAATCTCTGGCATTTACTGCATGGACTGTCTCGCAGAAAAGCTCAGCGAGAAATCTCAAGTCCCCACTCTCATATTCCCGGATGACCATCTCATATCCTCTTCCTCTCTGCCGTTTTCTGCCGGCTGCTGTCTCATACAGATTTCCCATCCATTTTAACACAGGCACACCCCATCTGACAAGAAAAGACCCCGCAGCACAACAGCCACAGGGTCCTCTGTTTTTTTCTCCAATAGTCTTATTCAAATTTTTAATAGCGGACGTAGATCATACCGCTCTGCACCGGACCAATGATCACGCCGATGCCATAATCTGCCGAGTGGATCATCTGTCCGTTTCCTATGTAAATGCCACAGTGTCCTGCATTCACGCACACATCGCCGGGCTGCGGGCTGCTCACCTGGGGCCATCCCAGGAACGTATATGTATTTCCCAGCCTTTGATACCGCCCTGTCAGACAATACGCCACAAATCCCGAACAGTCAAACAGCCCCGGACTGCAGGCGCCCATGCTGTACTCCGCCTTTCCCACCCAGCTGTACGCACGGTCAACAATGGCATTTCCTGTCACCACATCATAGGAGGGCTCTGTATAGCTGGGGCTTCCGCCGCCTGATCCTCCTGCCGTTCCGCTTGTTGCCGCATTTACGGATGTACTTCCGGACGTACCGCCTGTGGGAGTATTTCCTGCCCCACCGGCCATTGTTCCACTGTTATTCCCGGTGTTATTATTGTCTGCCGCGGCCTCCGCTGCCTTGCGCTCCTCCTCTGCTTTTCTCGCCGCTTCCTGGATCATTTCATCAAGATTTGAGATTTCATCTCGTTTGGAAGTGATCGTCTCTGTCAGCGCCGCCTGCTGTGCCTCATACTCAGCCTCAGTTGCTTTTAGATTCTCCATCTCCGTTTCCAGCTTGGTCTGGAGTTCTTCTATCTGCGTCACTGTATCTGCATAAGCCTGGAGCTGGGTGCGGTCATATTCATGCACCTTTCGGGAGTATTCCGCCTGTGAGAGCATATCGGAAAATGTACCTGATGTCAGCACCTTTTCCATAGTGGCAGTACCCCCTCCCGACTCATACATATATTTGATGCGGAGTTTCA
>DWYM01000064.1 GCA_019118665.1 Candidatus Mediterraneibacter intestinipullorum | reverse complement strand
ATAAATATACTGACGGTTGGTTTTATATTTTACCGCAGCTTTGGAAACCCCATAACGGTTTGCGTAGTTAATAAGTGATAGACGGTATCTCATATCTTGTGTTATACTTGCCATGCGAGGAACTCCTTTGTTAGTATTTTGGGTTTGGCGATTCAAATATAACACAAAAGAGGCTATCCTCGCTTTTTAAATATTCAGTTGTAACACATGAATTGTAATCCTACAAATCCGCCAGAAGTTTATCTAAAAAAGAGTTGCAAAAGAAAGTATCTTATGCTACAATTAAAAAGCTGTTTAGAGACTATGTATAATAGTATTTTAAAATAGAGAGGTGAAAATCATGCGCGAAGGAATCCATCCGGAATATCATCAGGCAACAGTGACCTGCAACTGCGGGAACACTTTTGTGACAGGTTCTACAAAGGAGAACATCCACGTTGAGATCTGCTCCAAGTGCCATCCGTTCTATACAGGACAGCAGAAGGCAGCGCAGGCACGCGGCCGTGTTGACAAGTTCAACAAGAAATACGGTATTAAATAAGAACAAAAAAGAGCAGGCTGAGGTGGGAGCATCTCAGCCTCTTTTGTAACGAGAAAACGTGATGCCTGACCTTTTTCAGCGAAGGGTCAGGCATCGTTTGTAATTCGTAACAGGGAAATCATCAATAAACATAGGAAAAGACCAGGAGGGATTATGAAATCATCAAACATAGGCGGTCAGGCAGTCCTGGAAGGCATTATGATGAGAAACGGTGGGAAATATTCCGTGGCAGTGCGTAAGAGCGATGGGGAGATCGTGGTGGATGTGCATGACTATCGAAGCGCTATCCCATGGAAAACACCTCTGAAGATCCCATTTATCAGAGGGATATTTAATTTTGTGGATTCTCTTGTGCTTGGAATGCGTACACTGATGTATTCCGCCAGCTTTTTTGAGGAAGAGGGGGGCGAGGAGCTCACAGGTGAAGAGGCGGCCAAGCAGGAGAAACAGGATAAAATATTCATGGGCGTGACCATGGCCATCTCAGTGATCGTCGCAGTGGCGATCTTTATGGTACTGCCATATTTTCTCAGCAGTTTTGTGGAAAAGCATACATCATCCAGGGCGGCAATGACTATATTCGAGGGAGTGATCCGTGTCGTGATCTTCCTTCTCTATATCTTCCTGATATCAAGGACAAAGGATATCAGGCGTACGTTTATGTATCACGGAGCGGAGCACAAGTGCATCAACTGTATCGAGCACGGTCTTGAGCTGAACGTGGAAAACGTGAGGAAGAGCTCCAAGCAGCACAAACGCTGCGGGACCAGTTTCCTCTTCTTTGTCATGATCGTAAGCGTCATTTTCTGTTTCTTTATCACGGCGGATTCGCAGGTGCTGCGGGTGGTCATCCGGATCGCCCTCCTGCCTCTGATCGCGGGCGTATCTTATGAGATTATCCGGCTGGCGGGAAACAGCGATAATTTTCTGATAAATCTTCTGAGCAGGCCGGGGATGTGGGTGCAGAACATGACGACCAAGGAGCCGGACGACAGTATGATCGAGGTGGCTATCCGGGCTGTTGAGGAAGTGTTTGACTGGCGCGCGTGGCAGAAGGAGAATTCGTGATGCGGGAATGCCAGATGCCTGCAAAGAAGGATCACGGAGATGAAGCTGAGAAAGAGACGCTGAAAAATGCATATATGGCAGGGAGAGACCTTCTCCGGAGGTCGGGCATACCTGAGCCGGACCTGGATGCATGGTATCTGCTGGAGTATGTGACAGGAGTCAGCCGGGCGTCCTACTATGGAAATCCGCAGCGGGAGATGACAGAGCAGCAGCGGACACAATATGAAGCCTGCTTAAGGAAAAGGAGCAGCCGCATCCCTCTCCAGCACATTACCGGAGAGCAGGAGTTTATGGGGATGACGTTCTGTGTGAATGAACATGTCCTCATCCCGCGTCAGGACACGGAAACCCTTGCAGAGCTGGCGCTGGACATATTAGAAAGAGGAGAGATACCGGAGGAAGCGGGGAGAGGACAGGCGCGGATCCTGGACATGTGTACTGGTTCCGGGTGCATTCTTCTGAGCGTCCTCCACTTTGCGGCGCGCTCCTTGGAGAGCACAGGCGCGGACCTGTCCGAGGAGGCCCTCGCTGTGGCCGCGCAAAACGCGGAAAGACTGGGGATCCGGGCGGAATTTATCCGGGGAGACCTGTTTGAAAATATCAGCGGGAGATATGGCATGATAATATCCAACCCGCCTTATATCCGCAGCGCGGAGATCGAGACGCTCCAGGAGGAAGTGCGGCTCCATGATCCCAGGGAGGCTCTGGATGGGAGAGAGGACGGACTGTATTTCTACCGGCGCATCGTGGATGAGGCACGGAAGTATCTCCTGCCGGGCGGATATCTTATTTTTGAGATCGGATACGACCAGGCGGAGGATGTGACCGGGCTGATGCGCAGAGCGGGATATGCCGGGATACAGGTGAAAAAAGACCTGGCAGGGCTTGACCGGGTCGTATATGGAAGATATAGTTAGATAATGTAGAGTTTGATAGAAAAGGACAAAAGGAAAATGTTTGACAGATTAGACGATCTTTTGATTCGGTATGAAGAAGTAATGGGAGAGCTGCAGGAGCCGGGAGCGGCGGACAATCAGCAGAGGTTCCGCAGGCTGATGAAGGAGCAGAGCGACCTTGCGCCCATCGTGGAAGCATACAATGAGTACAAGAAATGTAAGCAGAATATCGACGACAGCCTTGTCATGCTGGAGGAAGAGTCAGACGAGGAGATGCGCGAGCTGGCAAAGGAAGAGCTGAACGAGTCGAAAAAGCGGGTGGAGGAGCTGGAACAGGAGCTGAAGATCCTTCTGCTCCCCAAGGACCCGAACGATGACAAGAATGTTATCGTGGAGATCCGCGGCGGTGCCGGCGGGGATGAGGCGGCACTTTTCGCCGCGGAGATCTACCGCATGTACGTCCACTATGCGGACAGCCGGGGATGGAGGACAGAGATGATCTCTCTGAATGAAAACGGCATCGGCGGCTTCAAAGAGTGCGTGTTCATGATCACAGGCCAGGGCGCATACTCCCGCCTGAAATATGAAAGCGGCGTGCACCGTGTCCAGAGAGTACCCGAGACAGAGAGCGGCGGAAGGATCCATACATCCACAGTGACCGTGGCGATCATGCCAGAGGCAGAGGAAGTGGACGTGGTGATCGACGAGAAGGATATCCGTATCGATGTGATGCGCGCGTCAGGAAACGGCGGACAGTGCGTCAACACGACAGACTCTGCGGTCCGGCTGACCCACTTCCCGACAGGGATCGTGATCTACAGCCAGACAGAGAAATCCCAGCTCCAGAACAAGGAGAAGGCATTCCGCCTGCTCCGTTCCAAACTGTATGACCTGGAGCTTGAGAAACAGCAGGCTTCAGAAGCTGAAGCAAGAAGGAGCCAGATCGGAACAGGAGACCGTTCTGAGAAAATCCGCACCTACAATTTCCCACAGGGACGTGTGACGGACCACAGGATCAAGCTGACGCTGCACAAGCTGGATTCGATACTGAACGGAGATCTGGACGAGATCATCGACAGTCTGATCGCGGCGGACCAGACTGCGAAATTGGCAAAGATGGAGGACTGATGATAAATGACTGAACCAGTATTTAAACGACCGGAGCTGGAGGACAGGGAGATCATGTCTTCGTATTTCGCAAAGGCGCCCAGCCGGAGCTGTGAGCGTACCTTTGTAAACGCATACCTCTGGTCAAGGCATTATAAAGTACAATACGCCGTGATAGAAGATACCCTGGTCTTTAAAAGTGAAGACAGGGGACTGGCGTTTGCCTATCCTGTAGGAGAGCCGGAAAACGTTAAGAAAGCGCTGGAATTTTTAATGGAATACAGCAGGGCAAAGGAATGTCCGTTTATACTGTACAATGTGACCCCGGAGATGTTCACGCAGCTTGAATCATGGTATCCGGACAGATTTACCGTGGATTATAACAGGGATATAGCGGATTATGTATATGAGACGGAGAAGCTCGCCACACTGGCAGGCAAAAAACTCCACGGAAAGCGCAATCACATCAATAAGTTCAAGACTCTGTATCCGGACTGGGAATATGAGCCTTTAAGTGATGACAATGTGGAAGACTGCTTTCAGATGGCGCTCAAGTGGAGGAATCAGAATGGGTGCGAGGAGGATCCGGAAAAGAACGCGGAAATGTGCGTGACGCTGAATTCCCTGCGCCTGTATAAAGAACTGGGCTTAAAAGGAGGAGTTCTGAAGATCGATAAGAAGGTGGTGGCATTTACGGTGGGAGAGCCGCTGTGCCCGGACACATTTGTAGTGCATATCGAGAAAGCGTTCCCGGATGTGGAGGGCGCTTATCCCATGATCAACCAGCAGTTCGTACAGCATGAATGCATGGACTATACCTATGTAAACAGAGAGGAAGACACCGGAGCAGAAGGCCTGCGGAAGGCAAAACTCTCGTACAGGCCGGCATTCCTGGAGGAAAAGGGCGTTGTAAAAGAAAAGGAGTGACAGCAGATGATATCAAAGAAGATGGAGAGCATGGTGGCAAACAGTTCGGCCATCCGCGCCATGTTTGAGGAGGGAAACCGCCTGGCAAAGATCTACGGCGCGGAGAATGTATTTGATTTCAGCCTTGGCAACCCGAACGTACCTGCTCCTGAATCTGTGAAAAAAGCGATCGTCGAGGTTCTCAATGAGGAAGATCCGGTAGCGCTCCACGGCTACACGAACAGCAACGCCGGATACGAGGATGTGCGCCAGGCAGTTGCCGGATCTCTGAACAGCAGGTTCGGGACAAATTTCACCGTGCACAACATCACGATGACAGTGGGCGCGGCAGGAGGACTGAATGTGATCCTGAAAGCCCTGCTGGATCCGGGGGATGAGGTGATCGTATTTGCCCCCTACTTCGGAGAGTACAGGAGCTATGTGAGCAACTATGACGGCGTGATCGTGGAGATATCCCCGAACACGGAGAATTTCCAGCCAAAGCTTGATGAATTCGAGAAAAAGATCACGCCAAAGACAAGGGCCGTGATCGTCAATACGCCCAACAACCCCACCGGGGTCGTCTACTCAGAAGAAATCATCAAAAAGATGGCTTACATTATGGAAAACAAGCAGGACGAATATGGCACGGACATTTATCTGATCTCTGACGAGCCGTACAGAGAGCTTGCCTACGATGGCATAGAAGTGCCGTATCTGACAAAGTACTATGCAAATACGGTAGTGGGATATTCCTACAGTAAATCCCTTTCCCTGCCGGGTGAGCGCATCGGATATCTGGTCATTCCGGACGAGGCTGCGGACAGCGGGAATCTGATCTCCGCGGCAAATGTAGCGACTCGCATCCTTGGATTTGTCAACGCGCCGACGCTCCAGCAGAGAGTTGTGAAGGCATGTCTGAATGAGAAAACAGATATTTCCTTCTATGACAGAAACAGGGAAACTCTCTATAACGGACTGAGAGAGCTGGGGTTTGACTGTATCAGGCCGGAGGGAGCGTTCTACATGTTCGTCAAGTCTCCTGCGGCGGATGAGAAGGCATTCTGCGCGGCGGCAAAGAAGTACAATATCCTGCTTGTCCCGGGAAGCTCTTTCGGATGTCCGGGATATGTGCGGATCGCTTACTGTGTGGCGTATGAGACCATCGTTAATTCCCTGCCGAAGTTTAAAGAGCTGGCGGCGGAATATAAATAAGCGGACAAATACAGAAACAGATAAATAAGCACGCAGATGTAGAAGCAGGCAGATATAAGATCAGAAAAATACAGAGGGATACAGGAGAATAGAAATGGCAGTCAGGGCAGAGCTTTTAAAAAATATCTGGAGTGTGGAACCTTATGTTCCCGGGGAGCAGCCCCAGGAGAAGGTGGTCAAGCTGAATACAAATGAGAATCCCTATCCCCCCGCGCCGGGGGTGCAGGAAGCGTTGGCTTCCCTTGATCCGGCGGATTTCCGCCTGTATCCGGATCCGGCTTCCGGCGTACTTGTGAAGGCGCTGGCGGAGAATTACAAAGTGAGCGAGGATCAGATTTTTGTGGGAGTCGGCTCAGACGATGTGCTCGCACTCTGTTTCCTGACATTTTTTAATTCAGGGAAGCCGATCCTGTTCCCGGACATTACATATTCATTCTACAAGGTATGGGCAGATCTGTACCGGATCCCATACGAGTGCCCGGAGCTTGACAAGGACTTCCGTATCGTGAAAGAAGACTATTACCGGCAGAACGGAGGCATCATATTTCCGAACCCCAACGCGCCGACAGCGATATACGAGGAGCTGGATTTCATCGAGGATGTCCTGGAACACAACAGGGATTCCATTGTGATCGTGGATGAGGCGTATGTGGATTTTGCGGGAAGGTCGGCAATGGAGCTGGTCGGGAAATACGACAACCTGATCGTCACTCAGACATTTTCCAAGGCAAGGAGCATGGCGGGCATGCGGATCGGTTACGCTGTATCTGATCCGGATCTGATCCGCTGTCTGAATGATGTAAAATATTCTTTTAACTCCTACACAATGAGCCGGGCAGCCCTGGTCTGCGGGGCGGCAGCGGTAAAAGACAGAGACTATCTGGAAGAGACGGTCCGGAAGATAAAAGAGACAAGGGAGCGGACAAAGAAGGAACTGGCGGAGCTTGGGTTTGAATTTACGGATTCAAAGGCGAACTTCCTGTTTGCCCGCCATCCGGAGCATGACGCGGGGCAGCTTTTTGAAGAACTGAAAAAAGCGAATATCTATGTGCGCCACTGGAAGGATGAAAAGATCAGCCAGTATCTGAGGATCACCATCGGTACGGATGAGGAGATGGACGAGCTGTTTGATTTCCTGCGGAAACGTCTCTCCTGATGAATATTCCGATGCACAGTTTAACGCTTACTTGCAGATTTATATCCTGGATCATATCCGCCTATTCAACTTTTACGCTGCTGTTGAATTTATCCAGCGCCAGCGCGCAGATGACGCCGGCCACGATGCAGATCACATTGACAATGGCGGAGCCTGCTGACAGAAAGCTTTCCACAGGGATGATCATGACAGTGGCAGCGATAACGATGCCTACGATGCCGTGGAAGGCAATGGAATAATAGTTGTCAAACAGGGCGTTGATCGTCTTGGCAAATAAAATGACAGTGACCAGCGCTCCGACTCCGCCCGGGACCAGGACGCCCATATCAAAATGTCCGATACCGTCCACAAAAGGAGTGTAAAGCCCAAGAGGCATGAGCAAAGTGGAAAAGCTCATGCCCGGAGCGATGACGCTTAGGGCAAGGCAGAATCCGCAGAACAGATACCAGAAGAAGTTCGGAGCCACTTCAATGGATGTCATCCTCAGTCCGATCAGAAGGGCGAAGATAAAGGCCATGCACACCACAAGGGAAATCCAGGAACCTTTCGTGCGGCCCTGTTCTCCCGCTTCCCGGAACAGAGAGGGCAGCATGCCTCCGATCAGTCCGATAAAGAGGCACACAGACGGATCTGGATATTTATTCAG
>DWYM01000063.1 GCA_019118665.1 Candidatus Mediterraneibacter intestinipullorum | reverse complement strand
GATGCAGTTGAGCGGTTAATCCAAGGACATACTCTGCCATCTGCTCCGGATGTTTCAAAAACTGATCTTCAAGTTTTTCAAATCTGCTGATGCATTCTTCCTCAAAATATTTTATACTGTTAATCATAGAGGACACCTTCCTTTGTTTGTATTTTGGTTGTCAGCCTTAAATACTTTATCACAAAGGTGTGTCCTCTACCTTATTTTCCGAATAAAACTTTACACTAGCTTTCCGGCACATTCTAGGATTTATTTCTGGCAAGTTCCAGAATGTTTTATACCGGGGGCCGCCTCGTCACATTTTAAGAAACGCGCGGTATCCCTTCACAGCCTCATAGACATCCGCCTTGCTGGACACTTCATAGGGGGCATGCATGTTCAGGACCGCAACCCCGCTGTCAATGACTTCCATGCCATAATTGGCCATGATGTAAGCGATCGTTCCACCGCCGCCCAGGTCTACTCTTCCCAGCTCCGCAAACTGGTAGACAACACCCGCGTCGTCCATTGCTTTTCTCAGCGCCGCGATGTATTCTGCATTGGCGTCATTGGAACCGGATTTTCCCCGGCTTCCGGTAAATTTGTTAAACGTTACTCCGCCTGCCAGAAATGCAGAACTGCGTTTTTCAAACGCCTCCGCGAACATGGGATCATACGCCGCGCTCACATCTGATGAGAGCATCCTGGAATTCATAAGAGCTCTTCTCACCTTCAGTTCTGACTCGCCCTCAGTCATTGCCACCAGCTCGGCGACCGTATTTTCAAAAAATTTGGAGTGCATCCCAGTGGCGCCCACGCTTCCGATCTCTTCCTTATCTACCAGGAGACAGCATCCGGTCTTCCTCGCCCCTGTCACATCCAGCATTGCAAAGAGGGATGTGAACGCGCACACACGGTCATCCTGCCCATAGGAGAGGATCATGCTCCTGTCAAGTCCGCAGTCTCTCGCCCTGCCCGCCGGAACGATTTCCAGCTCCGCGGAGGCGAAATCCTCCTCATCCATGTCATACTTTTCTTTTAAGAGCCGAAGGATGTTTGCTTTGACGGCTTCTTTCTGCTCTTTATCCCCGATCACTTCGTTTAGCGGGCGGTTGCCGATCAGCAGGTCCAGCTTCTCTCCGTCGATCACCTTGGATGCCTTTTTCTCAAGCTGTTCCTGGGCAAGATGGACCAGCAAGTCCGTGATCACAAATACCGGATCGCCGTCGTTCTCGCCGATATTCACCTTGTCCACTGTTCCGTCCTTTTTGGCGATAACACCGTGCAGGGAAAGAGGCTGCGCCACCCACTGGTATTTCTTGATGCCGCCGTAGTAGTGCGTGTCGAGATAAGAGAAGCCTTCACTTTCATAGAGCGGATTCTGTTTCACATCGATACGAGGGGAATCGATATGGGCGCCCAGGATATTCATCCCGGTGGAAATGGACTCCTCCCCGATGCGGAAGAGGACCAGCATCTTGTCCATGTTTACCGCGTAGACTTTGTCGCCGGCTTTCAGGGTTTCCCCTGCTGCCATCACCTCATCCAGGTCGCGGTATCCAGCTTCCCGGGCCATACGGATACTCAGTTCCACACATTCCCGCTCCGTCTTTCCTGCGTCAAGGCAGGATTTATATCTGTCTGTAATGTCCTGTAATTCCTTTAATTGATCTTCATTGTAAGCTGTCCAAATATTCTGTTTCATTCAATATCACTACCCTTTCTATTTGGGGACGTAGTGAAATCGGATTTTACTACGTCCCGAATTGAATTTTACCCTGTCCCTTTTCTACTATTTTTCAATTATACAACTTTTTACACGCCGATACAATCGTTCAGATTTTGCTTTTGATATTTTCAGTTCTTTCTGAAGTTTTTCTTTATACTGACGTCTCATCTCAAGATTTTCAAGAATTTCCTCCGGTCTCTCAACTCCCTGCAGATACGCCTCTTGATCCAGGAGGTTTAATGCAGCTTTTATGAGCTGTATTTCTACTTCTTCCGGTATATCTATAAATATCTGCTTTTGGGTTTTTGTATGAAAATCAAGAAATTCTTTAAAGCCTGTGAACTCAGATCTGTAAAAATTTATTGCTTTTGGATGTATTATCCGACTTTTTCCGGTTTGATATTCTTTAAGACTTGAAAAATTGTAATTCAATGGTGTTTTCACAATATTTGCATGAACCGGATTCATATGGATATATCTGACACAATTCCAAAAATATTGTGGAGTCTCCACGCATTCACTTTTAAATCTGTCCTGAAAAACATGACCGTTTCGATTGTGTTTAAAATTGTAATATTCTGCAAATTCTGCCAAGACGATGGCTAAATAACTAGATAAGAGTTTCAGATCAACGCGAATCAGAATATGAAAATGCGTCGACATTATAACGTACGCATATATTTCAATATCACGATCTTTAAGATGCTTCAGAAGAAGCCTTATGAAATTGTTCTTCTCTCTTTTCTGTTTAAAAATAGGTTCTTTATTAATACCTCTTGCTATCACATGGTATAAATCTGTGCTGCTTCTCTGGCGCGCGGTACGCGGCATCCTGTCACCCCTTTCATGATTGGGACAGGGCAAAATTCAATTTGGGACACGTTCATTTTTGATTGGGGACGTAGTGAATTCGGATTTCACTACGTCCCGGAATAGGATTACCACTCGAATTTTTTCTCGAAATATGCTTTCAGATCTTCGATCTTGACCCTCTCCTGTTCCATGGTATCGCGATCACGGACAGTTACAGCCCCATCTTCTTCTGACTCAAAATCATACGTCACACAGAACGGAGTCCCGATCTCATCCTGACGGCGGTATCGTTTCCCGATATTGCCGCGGTCATCAAACTCGCAGTTGTAATATTTGCACAGTTCTGTATAAATCTTCTCCGCGCCCTCGTTCAGCTTCTTGGAGAGCGGCAGCACGCCGATCTTTACCGGGGCCAGAGCCGGATGGAAATGAAGCACTGTACGCATATCCGGTTTTTCTTCTGTACCGATATTTTCCTCGTCATACGCACTGCACAGGAATGCCAGTACCATGCGGTCCGCGCCAAGGGACGGCTCGATCACATACGGAATATATTTTTCTTTCGCTTCATCGTCAAAGTATGTCAGATCCTGACCGGACACATCCTGATGCTGGGTCAGGTCATAGTCTGTACGGTCCGCGATGCCCCACAGCTCGCCCCACCCGAATGGGAAGAGGAATTCCACATCCGTGGTCGCCTTGCTGTAAAATGACAGCTCTTCTTTGTCGTGGTCGCGGTAGCGCACCTCATCGTCTTTCAGTCCGAGAGATGACAGCCAGTTCAGACAGAAGCTCTTCCAGTAATCAAACCACTCAAGGTCTGTGTCGGGCTTGCAGAAGAACTCAAGCTCCATCTGTTCAAACTCTCTTGTACGGAATGTAAAGTTTCCCGGCGTGATCTCGTTTCGGAAGGATTTTCCGATCTGAGCGATGCCAAACGGCAACTTCTTCCTGGAAGTACGCTGTACATTCTTAAAGTTCACGAAGATGCCCTGGGCAGTCTCCGGTCTTAAATATACGGTGTTTTTCGCATCCTCAGTCACGCCCTGAAACGTCTTGAACATCAGGTTGAACTGACGGATATCTGTGAAATTATGCTTTCCGCAGGTGGGGCATGGTATCTGGTGTTCCTCGATAAACGCTGTCATCTGCTCCTGTGACCATCCGTCCACAGAGCCCTCCAGCTCGAGTCCCTTTTCCTCGGAATAATCTTCGATCAGCTTATCCGCGCGGAAACGCTCATGGCATTCTTTACAGTCCATCAGCGGATCGCTGAATCCGCCCAGATGTCCGGATGCCACCCATGTCTGCGGGTTCATCAGGATCGCGCAGTCAACTCCCACATTATAAGGATTTTCCTGCACGAATTTTTTCCACCATGCTTTCTTTACATTGTTTTTCAGCTCCACGCCGAGATTGCCGTAATCCCATGTGTTCGCAAGGCCGCCGTAAATCTCGGAGCCCGGATACACGAATCCGCGGGATTTCGCAAGCGCTACGATTTTATCCATTGTCTTTTCAACCATAATTATGTTCCTCACATTCTTTTTTCAATTGGTACTTATTATAATGGGTACAGGCGCTTTTGTAAACCACCCATCTCCCTGAACGAACAGACCGTGCATCTAAAAGACCACGGTTTTTCTTCCATCTGTCCTGCTATGTAAAGGTATTTTCCACCACTCCCGGGAGCAGTTCGTAGATCGGGCAGCCTGTTTTCCTCTCAAATGCTTCTTTTATTTCCAGCACCTTTTTCCACCGCTCCACTGTGACAGGCGGCGTTCCATAACGAAGCGCCACATCTACGAACCGTTTCTCCAGAAGGCAGAAACCGCTTGGCAGGGCCAGCGAATCGCAAAGCTGTACAAGCCTGTCATAATCATCATAAACCGCGTTCTTAATAAAATCAGCCATAAACCGATAATCTTCGTCAGATACATCAAACGTACCGATAGAGGTCTCTATATCCTGTATCATAAAGGCGTGGGAAATGCAGATCTGCGCTGCCTTTTCCCATCCCCGCTCCATGCAGAAGCGGTAGCCGTCTATCAGATGCTTTTCCGAGCTTATTCCGTCATATCTCCCGATATCATGCAACAGACCGAAGCAATACGCTTTGTCCGCGGACATTCCATCGCAGCGGGATGCTATGTTTTTACACGCAAGAGCTGCAAAACGAGAATGTTCCACCCATCTCCCCGGATTTGACCTTCCGGCGCGTTCCAGTTCTGCTTCAGCCGTCTGGCAGTTTAATTCCATTTTCTTCTCCCTTCTTCCCATAAAAATTCTCTTATGAAAAATCCCCTGAAAAATGGATTCTGAACATCATTTTGATTTTGTCTGCTACAGCAACGTCTCCAGTATCTCCAGCGACTTAAACCGCTTTCCAACATACACTTCTATGAGCCGTTCCGTGATCTTTCCGAGCTCATCCAGCACCTTATCCGTCACTGTAAATGTATACAATTTCTCGATACTGCTGGATTCTATATATTGCATACTATATAAAGTCGAGTTGTCCAGTATGACGCCGTCGATCACGTCTCTGTCACATTCATTACAGACCAGTCCGCCTTTTGCGGCGCTGAAAACCGCAGGTCTGTCTTTATTTCCGCAAGTGATGCACTGGAACACCTGGGGCGCCTGTCCGTTGATGGTCAATGCTTTCAGTTCAAATATGTAGCGGATGAGCCGGTTCGGGATATGCGGACTGATCAGGGCACGCAACGTCTGATACAGAAGCTTTAACATTTCCCGCTCATCATTAAATTCCTTCGTATAATAATCCGCAAATTCGAGAAAATAAAACCCATAATAAGCTCCCACCATATCCGCCCTGAGCTCCGCAAAATAATTGGAAATGTCTGCAGATTGGATGGTGTAAGATGAACGTCCCTCATACATGGTAAATTTTCCAAAAGAAAATGGATTCACCGCGCCCACCAGAGGACTGTTAGGACGCCTGGAACCTTTTGCAAAGGCTGATATCTTTCCCTGTTCTTTTGTCAGTATGACCACCCGGCGGTCATATTCCCCCACCGGCATGGTGGAGAGCACCATGCCTGTCAGTACGATCTGGTTCACACGATTCCTTCCCGCCGCATTCCACTTTCCTCACCGCCTCTCCATCCGGCCGTGAGCCTGATCTGATCCCTGCGGCTGCTTTTCTGTCATATCCTTCATATCTCTGTTATGACGCGGTCCCTCTTCCGCCCTATCTGTCCCGCTGTTTTTATAGCTCAGATAGTCGTTTATCTTCCCGCTCATCATAAACTGTTTCCAGTATGTGTCCTGCATCAGCTCACCTCGTCTTATGTGATCCCACCTTCTTCGCTTTCTTTGAAGGCTGTAATATTTTGAACGTTGTTATATAAATTAGGTTCTCCGATTCGCCGGGCACTATACCGCGTAAAATATACCATATTATTTTACCCGAAAACACCTTGACAAACAACATCTTCCCTGATTTTTTCCTCATTTCCAGCCAAAAAGCTTGACATCCGCGTGCTGATATTATATAGTCATAATATATAGTTTAACTGTACATTTTGACTATATATCTCCCTTATCCGATATTTATCCGATAATTGTAAGGCACCTACAAGAGGAGTTTGATTTTCTATGAACAGAAATAAATATCTGCCGCTTACGGAGACTACATTTTACATATTGACGGAGCTTCTGACTCCAGGACACGGCTACCTTGTCATGCAGGAGGTAGAAAACCTCAGTTTCGGAAGAGTCCGGATCGCAGCCGGGACGATGTACGGGGCCCTTGAAAATCTCCAGTCGCAGGGACTTATCGCTCCTGTCCCCGGTCCTGACAAAAGGCGCAAACTGTACCAGACAACCCCTCTCGGCCGGGAGGTCCTCCATTCAGAAGCAGAGCGGCTGAGATACATGGCGGCCGTTGCTGACAGGCTAAAGCTGTAACACATGATATCTTCATGGTGTTTTATAAATGCTTTGTCCTTACAGTCAGCATCCCAGGTGTAAAATCCAAGTATAAGTATATTGAAAGAACAGAAAGGAGAAGAGGCAGTCATGATCAAATATCACATCTGTCCTGTTGATCTTGAAAAAGAGGAGAACTGGATCAACAACTACATACGGCATGGATGGAGACTGAAACGGATCAGCTTTTTTAAATATGAATTCACTCCTAAAAAACTGATATCCCGCTAAAACCGGGAGAGACTGAACCTGATAAAGATGCGTTTATTGTTCGGTGCGAGAGACCGTTTCAAGTTTTGTGTAAACTGAAAAAACTGATATAAGATATGTCATTAGTTACTTTGGGCAGAGCCATTTTTTGAGGTTCTGCCCTTGCTTGTATTATAATGCAGTTCCCAGACATGTCAAGCA